>JAZNXY010000121.1:0-28506 GCA_045594105.1 Acutalibacteraceae bacterium
GGTAGTTTTTTCCCAACGTACCACGCTTACCCACTGGTTGTACAGCTTGGGCAGGTCACGGTAGGACTGTACCACGTTCGCATAATGCTCGCAGAACAGCGTTTCGGAGGTGGGACGTACGCAAAGACGTTCTTCGAAGTCTTCGGTGCGGCCGTGAGTCACCCAGGCAACCTCGGGTGCAAAGCCCTCCACGTGATCCTTTTCCTTCTGCAAAAGACTTTCGGGAATGAACATCGGCATACACACGTTTTCGTGGCCGGATGCCTTAAACATACCGTCAAGAATCCGCTGGATGTTCTCCCAGATAGCATAGCCGTACGGACGGATGACCATACAGCCCTTTACGCTGGTATATTCAATGAGCTCTGCTTTTTTTACAATGTCGGTGTACCATTTTGCAAAATCCTCGTCCATGGAGGTAATGGCTTCCACCATTTTTTTATTATCTGCCATCATGAATCTCCTTTTCATAGCATATACACAGTTATTATATACAACTATATATGTTTTTTCAAGAGCTTTACCAATAAAATCCTCGTTTTTTCTCGTTTGCAATTTTTTGCATCGATTATGCACAGAAAAGGGCAAGGGGTTTACACTCTTTGTAACATTTTCGGGAGCGAAAAATGTTGAAAACTGTACCAAAAAGGTCGAAAAAGCCGCTATATGAGTGACTTTTTCACACTTTCAACAAAGTTTTCAACATTTTTTCCCGATTTTTTATTATACAATCTGTATATTTTGGAATAAATCTCCTCGCACGGACTATACTAAATCCTGCATAAAACTACGTAAAGGAGCGGCAACAATGATTAAAGGCATTAACCGACAGATGATTGAGATTTTAGACACGGGCAACCCGTATTTTGAAAAGGCATTTCTGGTGGTACAAACGGGAATGGATGCCAATTCCGACGTTTTGCATCGGGAAGCACTGGATGTGTTGGCATCCACCGACAGATGCAGTCATCTGCGCCGTTCCCGTTGGCGATTTGTGCTGTCTTACGTGCTGCTTGGGGTCAGCTCCGCCTCGCTCGGTGCGTTGGTTGCGGTAATTTGTATGGCGATGTAGCACAAAGCCGCCTCGCCAAAGGATAGATAAAAAGAACGTGCCTTACGGCACGTTCTTTTTATACACTCTCCAAAAACCGTTTCACCGTTCCCCGATAAAGCGGTTCATCCTGTAAAAAGCTTACGCCGTGCTCCGCATCGGGTACAATAAGCAGCTCTTTGCGTGAAGCACAGGCGGCATACGCCTTTTCGGTATGGGATACCGGCACAAAGGTGTCCCTGTCACCGTGTGCAAATAAAATCGGAATACTGCACCGTTTTAATGCTTCCTCGGTCGAAAATGCGGTAAAACCAAACCCTGCACGGTGTAGACAGATACGCTCCGCAATCGGCAACAGCGGGAACGCAGGCAGGTGAAAGCGGGTACGCAGTACGTGGCGGTATTCCTCAACAGGAGAGGTGAATCCGCAGTCCGCTACCACACCGACCACCTGTTTGGGAATATCCGGTAAACACGCAGCAAGCAAAATGGTGGTAGCACCCATAGAAATGCCGGCAAGCACAATGGTGTGCTGCTCTCCGAAACGGGACACCACATATTTGCACCAATCCCGTATATCGTACCGTTCTTTTGCACCAAAACAGATGTATTCCCCTTGCGATTTGCCGTGGGCACGGTGGTGAACCACCAGCACGTTGGCACCGTCTTGCATATACATACCTATTGCTCCGCCAAAGTCGTGGTTGGGGGAGCTTTGGTAGCCGTGGGACATAATCACCGTGCGGTTGGGGTTTTTGCCGTGAAACAGCTGTCCATACAGCTGTAATCCGTCATACGACGTGATATACACCTCTTCAAACGGTCCTTCCCGCAGCAGACGCATACCCTCGCTGACCATAGCGACCTTATCCGCATACCGTCCCTTTTGCAAGCCGTCTAACAGGTTCTTTTCCATATCCTCCGCCACATTTGCACGGCGAAACATCATTTTGAACATTTTGAGTGCCACCAGATAGCAAGCCGCAAACAGCAGCACAACCGCACCCAGTATAAAAAGAAGGATTTTCATTCTGCAACACCTCTGAAAAATGCATAAACCGCCTCTGCCGCAGGTATCGTCATACCTTTCACCAGCAGTAACTCCTCTTTGGTCGCCAAGGACACCGCTTTTACCGACCCAAACTGGCGGAGCAGGGCCTTTGCACGCTCCTCGCCAATGCCGTCAATTTGTAAAAGGGTGGTGGAAACCGCCTGCTTTCTGCGTTTTTTACGGTGGTAGTCAATGGCAAAGCGGTGTACCTCTTCACCAATAGCGGAAACAAGGGTAAACACCGTCCTTTTTGCCGCAATTTCGATTTCTCCACCATCAGCGGACACCGCACGGGTGCGGTGCTTATCGTCCTTCACGATACCAAACACCGGAATGCCCAGCCCAAAGCTATCCACCAACGGCTTCACCGCCGCTACGTGCGTTTCACCGCCATCCAATAAAATCAAATCGGGTTTTCTGCCAAAGCCGTTATCGTTTTCACTGTTTACGTATTCGGTAAGCCGTCTGCCTACCACCTCACGCATGGCGGCATAATCGTCACCTGCGGGGGCTTGCTTTATGGTAAAACGACGGTAGGCGGACTTAAACGGCTTGCCGTTTTTGAATACCACCATACCTGCGACAGGGGTATCCCCTGCGGTATGGGAAATATCGTAGCATTCAATATACAAGGGTGCGGCTTTCAGTCCCAACAGGGTTTTCAACTCCTCTAAAGCCGCATTCTCTCTGCCGGTCATACCCACCTTATGTGCAATGCGTTCAGCGGCATTGCCACGGCACATATCGGTCAGCTTCGCCTGCTCGCCAATCTGCGGACGCACAATGTGTACTCTCTTGCCTCGTTTTTTGGTCAGCCATTCCTCCAGCAAGGCGGCATCCTCCACCTCACCGTCCACCGTCACCTGCGGCGGTATGCGGTCTCGCATAGAATAATACCGCTGTAAAAACTCGCCTCTCGCAGCGGCAGGGTTTTCCTGCTCCTCCAAAACGAAGGATTCCTCATCCCTTAACGCACCGTCTACAAAGCGGAACACCTCAAAACAGCTTTTTCCGCTGCCTGTTGCCAATGCAATGACATCCTGCTCCGGCGTAGAGGACATCACCACCTTTTGTCTGTCCGACAGACGTTTGACAGCATTGATGCGGTCACGCAGACGGGCGGCCTTTTCAAACTCGAGGTTTTCCGCCGCCTCCTCCATACGACGTTTCATATCCGCCATCAAAGAGCTGCTGCCACGGGTCAGAAACTCCACCGCTTCCGCCACCCGCTCGGCATAGTCAGCAGCACGCACCCTGCCTGTACAGGGGGCACAGCACAGTCCGATGTGAGAGTTCAGGCACGGTCGTACGGTGGCAACCCCTTCTTTTAAGGGATGGTTACAGGTGGCAAGCATAAAGATAGCACCCACTTCCTTGAGTGCCTGCCGCAAATCGTACGAGCTCATATACGGACCGATATAGGTAGCGCCGTCATCCACCTTTTGTTTGGCTTCGATGAGCCGTGAAAACGGCGGCGGTGTCACCTTCAGATACCGATACCCCTTATCGTCCTTCAAAAGAATATTATATTTCGGTTTATGCTGTTTTATGAGCGAGCATTCCAGAACAAGTGCTTCAAACTCACTGCCCACCACGATATATTCAAACGTTTCCACCTGCGACACCATACGGCGCACCTTCGGGGAATGGTTGGTATCCGCACCGAAATACTGGCTGACACGGTTTTTCAGTGCTTTCGCTTTGCCGATATAGAGTATTTCCCCGTCAGCATTTTTCATAATATATACGCCCGGCTCTAACGGCAGGCGCATCGCCTTTTCTCGCAGGCGGGACAATCGTGTATCTCGCATACAGACACCTCCTTTATATGGAAAAAAAGGCAGACCAGAACCGCCGAGGTAGTTATCTGGTCTGCCAGTATTTGCGGTCTAACGAGCGGTACTGTATCGCCTCCGCAATATGTGCGGTATCGATTACCTCACACCCTGCAAGGTCTGCCACCGTTCGTGCCACCTTCAGCAAGCGATCATACGCACGTGCAGACAGCCCTAACCGGTCAAACGCACCTTTTAGCATCGCTTTGGCCGTGTCGGTCATCGGGCACAGCTCTTTTAACCGTGCTGTCGGTATCATCGCATTGGCCACGATACCGCTATCCGAAAATCTGGCCTTTTGCAGTTCACGGGCAGCGTTTACACGCTTTTTGATTTGGGCAGAGCTTTCCGCCTTCTCGGCAGCTGCCAGATGATCAAACTCCACGGGCGGCACCTCGATATGTAAATCAATTCTATCGAGAAGCGGCCCGGATATTTTATTGATATACCGTCCTGCCGCCTGTGCAGAACAGGTGCAAGGACGGGTCGGATGACCGAAATATCCGCAGGGACACGGATTCATCGCCGCCACCAGCATAAACTCGCTGGGGTAGGTCAATGACGCACTGACACGGGAAATGGTGACCACACCATCCTCCAACGGCTGACGCAAGCATTCCATTGTCTGTCGGGAAAACTCGGGCAATTCGTCCAGAAACAGCACACCGCCGTGTGCCAGAGAGATTTCTCCCGGTCGAGGTATGATGCCGCCGCCCGCAAGGCCCTGCGGCGAAATGTTATGGTGGGGTGAACGGAAGGGTCGTTCTTTGACAAGACCGCTGCCACCCGGCAAGGTACCTGCCACCGAATGAATTTTCGTAATCGCAAGCGATTCCGCCACGGTCAGATCGGGTAAAATGGTAGGCAGACGCTTTGCAAGCATACTTTTTCCCGAGCCGGGCGGACCGATCAGCAACACATTATGTCCGCCTGCGGCGGCGACCTCTAAGCCCCGCCGTGCGGCACCCTGTCCCATCACCTCTGCAAAATCCGGCATCGGCAGCAAAGTATCCCCGCCTTTAGCGGTGGGTACTGCCTGCGGCAGCGGTACAGCACCGGTCAAATGCTGCAGCAAAGCGGCAACAGACGGAGGTGCATACACGCACAGCCCCTCTACCACTGCGGCCTCCTCCGCATTTTCCGGCGGTACATAAAACTCGGTAAATCCCGCTTCTTTTGCGGCTATTGCCATGGGCAATACACCACGCACAGGGCGAATCTGTCCGTCTAAAGACAGCTCGCCCACAAATGCTTTGCCGTCTAAAGAGGTGTCCAGCTGCTCCGATGCTTGCAGTAATGCCAACAGCAGCGGCAGGTCGTACACAGGACCTTCTTTTTTAATATCTGCGGGCGCCAAATTGACCGTCACACGACTGACAGGATAGGTAAACCCGCTGTTTTTTATCACCGCACGTACACGGTCACGGGACTCTCGTACTGCGGCATCCGGCAAGCCCACCAGCTCAAAAGCAGGCAGGCCGCCCGAAATATCCGCTTCGGCAGTGACCGCAAAGCCGTCAATACCGACCAGTCCCAAGCTACTGACTTTTGCAAACATATTACTCTTCCTCTGTATCGGAGGTTTCTTCTGTTTCGGGTGCGGGTTGCTCGGTTACCGTTTCAACCGGCACGTCTATTTCGGAAACGTAAAACTCCTGCTGTACCTCCTCGGGCTGTGCCACCTGGTCGGCATCCACAAAGGCGGGGATTTCCAACGGATCCTCCACCGTCACCGCTTCTTCTGCGGCGGCAACCGTTTCGGTTGCGTGTAAGCGACGTTCCGAAAAATACTTATACGCCTCCGTAGCGATAAACGGCACAAAAGCGAGTGCAATACAAATCAGCCACGCCGCACCGGTCATTGCGGTAACACCGAAAACGGTACGCATAAACGGAACGAGCAACACAAGCAGCATAGAAGCAAGGGATGCCAAAAACGCACCGCCCATATACCGATTGGAGAAGAAGCCGACCTCAAACAGGGAATGGGTAGAGCGCACGTTAAAGGCGTGTACCATCTGTGCGAATGCCAGGGTAGCAAAAGCCATGGTTTCGCCAAGTGCGGCACCGGCACCTTCCAGTACACGAGAGCCGAAATAATACGCAAGCAGGGACAATCCCGCAATCATGGCACCCTGCCAGACGGCCTCTTTGCCTACCGTGCCTGCAAACAGGCCTTCCTTGCGGGAACGGGGCTTGCGGGTCATAATATCCTCTTCCTCGGGCTCCATACCGAGCGCCAAAGCAGGCAAGCTGTCTGTCACAAGGTTAATCCACAAAAGCTGCATCGGCGAAAACGGCGTTTCACGCCAGAAAATCATCGCAAACAGCACCGCCAGCACCTCGCCCAAGTTACAGGAAAGCAAGAAATGCACGGCCTTGCGGATATTGTCATAAATACCTCTGCCCAGCTTGACCGCCGCAACAATGGTCGCAAAATTATCGTCCAGCAGCACAATATCCGAAGCACCTTTTGCCACGTCGGTGCCGGTAATGCCCATCGCACAGCCGATATCGGCTGCTTTGAGCGCAGGGGCATCATTGACACCGTCACCGGTCATTGCTACCACTTCGCCACGCTTTTTCCACGCCTTAACAATGCGGATTTTATCCGCAGGGGTCACACGAGCGTACACGCTGTACTCCGCAATGTGCTTTTTGAGGTCTTTATCCGACATTTCGGCAAGCTCGGCACCTGTAATCGCCTTGGTGTCATCGGTGAGAATGCCCATATGTGTCGCAATAGCGGATGCCGTCACCACGTGGTCGCCCGTAATCATAATCGGACGGATACCTGCGGCCCGACATTCACGGATTGCGGCAACCGCCTCGGGTCGGGGCGGATCTATCATACCGAGCAGACCGAGCAGGGTCAGCTCGTTTTCCATAACGTCTTCCTCGTGTGCGTCTTTTTTACGCAGCTTGCGGCAAGCCACCGCCAACACACGCAGTGCACTCTTGCCCATGGCCTCGTTTGCCTGCAGGGCGGCTTCTATGTCACCGCTCTTACAGCGGGACAGCAGTATTTCGGGTGCACCTTTTACAATAGCGATAGTTTCACCGTCGATAAAATGCACCGAGGTCATCAGCTTACGCTCCGAGTCAAACGGCAGCTCATCTACACGAGGACACTGTGCAAACAATTCCTCTTTCACGATGCCGTTATGCAACGCATACGCCACAATCGCCGTTTCGGTGGGGTCACCAATATGCTGTTCCACACCGTTTTCGGTTACCTGCACCGTGCCGTCGGTGCACAAGGTGGCAAGACGCACCAGGGTCAGTGCCGCCTCTGACGGCTCCTGACGCAAATCCTCCATTCTGCCGCCCACAAAGGCACGCACAAGGGTCATACGGTTTTGGGTCAGCGTACCCGTTTTGTCCGAGCACACAACCGACGCACTGCCAAGCGTTTCCACCGCGGGCAGACGGCGAATCAGCGCTTTTTGCTTTACCATACGCTGTACGCCCATTGCCAGTACCACCGTTACAATAGCCAGCAAGCCCTCGGGAATTGCCGCTACCGCCAGAGATACTGCGGTCATAAAGATTTCCAGCACGTTCAAGCCGCCGAAAATACCGATGATAAAGATAACGCCACAAATGGCAAGTGCCAAAAAGCCGAGCTGCTTGCCCAGCTGTGCCAATTTCCGCTGCAGAGGGGTGGCGGTATCCTCTTCGTTGCCGATCATAGCGGCAATACGTCCCATTTCAGTGGTCATACCTGTCGCAACCACCACCGCTGTGCCGTTGCCGTTTGAAACCGCACAGCCGCTATACACCATATTGGCACGGTCGCCCAGAGACACGGTGCTGACAAGGGTCATATCCGCATCCTTTTCCGCAGGCAGCGATTCACCTGTCAAGGCGGATTCGTCACAGTACAGCCGCACGCTTTCGAGCAGGCGGCAGTCAGCAGGAATCATATCGCCTGCTTCAAAGGTGATAATATCGCCCGGCACCAGCTCGGTAGCGGATACGGTGGTCAACACACCATCACGCCATACCTTCGCATTGGGTGCCGCCATGGTTTTGAGTGCCTCCAATGCGGCATCCGCACGGCTTTCCTGCACAACACCCATTATCGCATTCATAATCACGATAGCAACAATCACAATGGGCTCCGCCCATTCTGCTTCCATACCACGCACCGCATTATAGATACACACAACGAGGGATATCAACGTCGCAACCAACAGGATGACCACCATGGTGTCCTGCATCTGTGCCAAAAACCGCTGTAAAAAGGTGCGGCGCGGCTTTTCACGCAACGCATTTTTACCATATTCTGCCTGTCGTTTTTCCACTTGAGCAGAGGAAAGACCGATTTCTCTTTCGGTTTTCAGCTCTGTTAAAACATCCTCTCTTTGTCCCGTATGCCAAATCATACGCATCCTCCTTCGGGTGTTTATATATAGTATATTGTATTTTCCGTTAAACATACGGCGGGTGTTCCCACTTCACCACCGTATATTTTACCATAAAAATCCTCAAAATGCAAGAAAAAACAACACCGCCCCGACACAGAGTCGGGGCGGTGACAGGGTACATATTATTGCCGTTGTGCTTTCATTGCTCTTGCCGCTTCCAGCTTGTCGGCACGGCGATTCACAACATGGTCGGGCTTGGGGGTGATTTCGCCCGCTTTGGTCAATGCCCAACGGGTCATCACCGGGCCAAACAATTCATAAATCAGCACCGCAAACAAGGTGATATTGCGTATCAGGCGACCTGCCTCGCCCAGTTGCATAGCGGTGGCACACATACCGAGTGCCACACCCGCCTGCGGCAAAAGGGTGATTCCGAGGTATTTACAAATCGCAGGAGAGCATTGTGTCAGCTTCGCACTGCTCATTGTACCGAAATATTTACCTAACGAGCGGAACAGGATATACACACAGCCGATAACGATAATGGCTACATCGGTAAACACCGACAGCTCCAATTCCGCACCGCTGATGACAAAGAACAACGCAAACAACGGCGAGGTCCACTTATCCGCCGCACCCATCAGGTCGTGGGACAGCGGACAGATGTTGCAAAACACCGTGCCGAGCATCATACATACCAGCAGGGAGGAGAACTGAATATGCACTGTGCCAATCTCAAACTTCAGCATAGACAGCGAAGCGGTGAGAAATACAAAAGCGATGGTCATATTCAGACGGTTGGTGTTGGAATGGAACATTTTTTCCAGCCAGGTAAGCAACACACCCATTACCGCACCCAGAGCCAAGGAGCACACAATCTCAATCAGCGGATTGAGAATAATGGAAATCAGATCCATTTGCCCGCTCACCATGGTTTTCGCAATACCGAAGGATACGGCAAATACCACAAGACCGACCGCATCATCGAGTGCCACGATAGGCAACAGCAGCTTGGTCAGCGGGCCCTTTGCCTTATATTCACGCACCACCATCAAGGTTGCCGCAGGTGCGGTTGCGGTGGCGATAGCACCCAAGGTGATGAGCTGCGGCACAGACAGCTTATCCGGCATCACAACGTGAACAAGCAGCAACGCACCGTCTACAAACAAAGTAGCAGCAAGTGCTTGTAAAACACCGATAACCAGTGCCTGTTTACCGGTTTTTTTGAGTTCATCGGCACGGAATTCGTTGCCGATGGAAAAGGCAATAAAGCCGAGCGCCACCTCTGAAACAAGGGACAGACCGGCAACGGCATCGTGATCAGCAAAGCCCAGACCGTTAAAGCCCAATGCACCGATGCAGTACGGGCCGACAAGCACACCGGCGATCAAATAGGCGGTAACAGCAGGCAAATGCAGCTTTCTGAACAAACGGGTCATCAGAAGTCCTGCAAGCAACGCTACCGAAACAGATAATAAAGTGTTCACAAAAGGTCATCTTCTTTCCGTAAAATCAAAGATTGTATCTGCAAGGCGCTGTGCCAGCACCTGCTTTTTTCTCGGATGAATATCGGTGTCCTCGCATACGTCACGACAAATCACCGTCTTGACAAGAGGACGTTGTTGCTGCACATCCCACTGTGCTTTCTGGATATTCCTCCATGCCTCACCTGCACGCGCGGCATTATCCGCAAGCTGCACCACCGCAAACGGCAGATGGGGATTGCCAAATGCCGCACGCCACACGTCGATAAGGGCGCACAGCTCCTCCCCATACACACGGGATTCGGCAAGCGAGCAATCGCTCTCCCCCTGATACCACGCAACAGCCGTCACCGCAAACGGCACAATCTGCCGCACCGCAACATCAAACAGCTTGCCATCCCCGTTCCATTTTTGGAAGCCGGGGGTAAAATGGTCACAGAACTTATCCTCGTCCGCCAGGTGAATACCCACCGTCTCAAATGTGCCTGCAGGTACCCAGCTTTCAATAACAGACGCACCTTGATAGCAGGTAATGATACCGACAGCGTGTCCGCTCTTTTTATGTAACGCTTTACCGGTCATATACCCGAGTGCCGACAGCTGACCGGCGATTTGCTTTTCACAGATCACCCAGCCATCCCTTGCCGCATAGGCATCCCCTGCTTCCACACGGTCGGTGTGATAGATACGCACAAGCGGCTCGTCCGTGTATGCATCAACAGGCAGATCGGTATCTTTGAGCTTCAACTGCATATTAGACTGTCCCGCCAGCACGAACACATCGCCGACATACACATCCAACAGGATTTCGCTGCGGTCGGGGAAGGTGACCTCCATTATATGCGGACCGCCGTATGCTTGCGGCGGCAGGGCGGCAGACCAACCGTTTTCGGTTTTTTCGGCCGCAAAGGTTTCTCCCAAAAAGGACACGGTTACCGCGCCATCGCCTTCACCAAACACGCAAAACGGTCGGTTGGCGGGCAGCACCATGCCCGAACGGAACAAAGGATGCAACGTCATATCCTCATCTCCTGTTTACTACACAATATAAACCTCATAGATAGTACACCCGTTCGACAGAAAATGCAAGAGGTTTTTTCGGCTTAGACAACACATAAGAAAAGGACGTGCGTTGCACGTCCTTTTCTTATATTCCAACCTCGTCCAACGTTCCGTCTGCACGGATGATAACACGTGAGGTAAAACCTGCCGACAGGGCGGCTTTACACATCACATCCTCTCCGAACAGTAAGGTTTGTGTCGTATGACTATCACTCGAAAACATGATTTT
Organism: Acutalibacteraceae bacterium; assembly: GCA_045594105.1. Taxonomy (GTDB): domain Bacteria; phylum Bacillota; class Clostridia; order Oscillospirales; family Acutalibacteraceae; genus URNF01. The sequence continues at coordinate 11,083 of JAZNXY010000121.1, forward strand.
ACCTCCCGCCGCCTTGATTTCCTTCAAAAACACAGAGGCGGGGTACGGCATACGTCTTGCCCCACGGGGCAGTGCACCCGTATTGATTTCAAACACGGTATCTTTTTTCTCGCAAAGGGTATGTATCGCCTCAAATGCAGGAGCAAGGTAACGTGGGTCTATTTCGTCGAAAAGGTGTTCCCGCTCGTTAAACTTCGCCACCAAATCAAAATGACCGATAACGGTGGGGGCCACCGTTTCATTTAAGGTCGCCACCGTGTCAAAATACGCTTTTGTATAGCGGTAAAAATCACCGTCAAAAAAGGCGTCTGCCGTTTCTCGCTGTATGGCAGCCGTGTAGTCCACATCCCTATATCCGTCGGGTGTTTTCAGCAAATGCACCGAGCCGATCACGTAATCATACCCTTGCGGCTTCCCCGAAAGCCACTCCTGCTCAACACCGCACAGCACCGCAATTTTCCCAGCATACTTCTGCTTTGCCGCCGACACCGCCATGCGATAGGCGGCCTCGTCCTGCATACAGTAGTCCATCGACCATGCGTTTGTGCTATGATCGGAAAAGCCGATAACGGTCATTCTGTTGGCAACAGCCGCCGCCACCATCTCTTCTACGGTGTTAGCACCGTCACTGAAGGTGGTATGGGTATGGTAATTTTCAAGCCACGCCATCAGGTCATCTTCTCCTGTTTTACTTTGTGGTCAATGATATGACGGGAGGCAAGCTCTCTGTGCACATCCTCCACCGAAATGCCCATTTCCACCATCAGCACCATCACGTGATACGCCAAATCGGCAATTTCATACACCGTTTCCTTTTTATCGTCTGCCTTACCTGCGATAATCACCTCGGTGCATTCCTCGCCCACCTTTTTGAGAATCTTATCTCTGCCCTTCTGGAACAGATAGGTGGTGTACGACCCTTCGGGCATTTCCTGCTGTCTGCCCTTCAGCAGTCCGTACAGACCTTCAAGGGAAAACTCTGACAGCTCTTGGCTCTGATATACGGGGTTAAAGAAGCAGGAATCCTCGCCCGTATGGCACGCAGGACCGCTTTTTTCCACCACAACGGTCAAAGCATCCTTGTCGCAATCCGCAGTAATGGACACGATTCTCTGTACATTGCCCGAGGTTTCCCCTTTTCGCCACAATTCCTTACGGCTTCTCGACCAAAAGCAGGTTCTGCCTTCTTTCATGGAGATTTCGAGACTTTCTTTATTCATATATGCGACGGTCAGCACCTTTTTGCTCACCGCATCTACAACGACAGCAGGGATAAGACCCTTGTCGTCAAAGCTCAGCTCATCAATGTTCAGCATACCGTTCTTCCTTTCACCTTACAATAATACCGTTATCTCTTAAAAGGGTTTTCAACGCAGGGATTTCCACTTCACGAAAATGGAAAACGGATGCGGCAAGCCCTGCATCTACCGTCGGCACCGTCTTAAACAAATCCACAAAATGCTGTGCGTTGCCTGCACCGCCCGAGGCGATTACCGGCACGTCTACCGTTGCAAGCACCTTTTCCAGCAAAGCGGTGTCAAAGCCGTTTTTCACACCGTCGGTGTCAATGGAATTGACCACCACCTCGCCTGCGCCCATATCCACGCAGCGGGCAATCCACGAAAGTGCTTCCATACCGGTGTTTTCTCTGCCGCCTTTGGCGAATACACGGAACACTCCGTCTACACGTTTGATATCCACAGACAGCACAACACACTGGTTGCCGTAGCGTTTGGCCGCTTTTTCAATCAGCGAAGGGTCCCGGATAGCACCCGAGTTTACCGACACCTTATCCGCACCGCATTTCAGCACACGGTCAAAATCCTCCACCGTGTTAATACCGCCGCCCACCGTCAGAGGAATAAACACCTGACCGGCGACCTGTCTTAAAATATCTGTAAACAGCTGTCTGCCCTCAAAGGAGGCGGTAATGTCGTAAAACACCAGCTCGTCCGCACCGTTATCACTGTAATATTTCGCAAGCTCTACGGGGGAGGACACATCCCGCAAGCCCTCGAAGTTTGTACCCTTTACCACACGACCGTTTTTCACGTCAAGGCAGGGAATAATGCGTTTTGTTATCATTTCGCCACCTCAATCGCTTGCGTCAGGTCTATAGCACCGATATAATACGCTTTGCCGATAATCGCACCGTATAAACCCATTTCACGCAGTGCTTTCACATCGTCAATGGACGAAACACCGCCCGACGCCACAATATCCACCGAAAAACGTGCGGACAACGCCTTATACAGCTCACGGTTAGTGCCTTTCATCGCACCGTCCTTGGAAATATCGGTGCAGATCACCGTTTTGACACCCATATTCTGCATTTTTTCGAAAAATGCCTCGCCGGTATACTGCGAGCTTTCGGTCCAGCCCTTAATAGCAACAAAACCCTCCTTCAAATCGATGCCGACAGCAATACGATCACCGTATTTTGAAACGGCTTCTTTCAAAAACGCCTCGTCGGTAACAGCGGCAGTGCCTAAAATGACACGGTTGACCCCGTTAGAGAGATACGCATCCACCGTTTTCATATCACGAATGCCACCACCCACCTCGGTAAACAGGGTGGTGTTGGCGGCTATTGAGCGGATACTGTCCATATGCGGTGTGCCGCCTGTTTTCGCACCCTCTAAATCTACAAGGTGGATAAAGCGTGCACCTTTCGCTTCAAATTCTTTGGCAACGCTAAGCGGATCTTCGCTATACACGGTCACCTTCGTATAATCGCCTTTATACAACCGCACCGCTTTGCCGCCGAGCAAATCGACAGCGGGGAAAATATTCATCACGCATCCTCCAGTTCACAAAATGCCTTCAAAATACCAAGTCCCACCTTACCGCTTTTTTCGGGGTGAAACTGACAACCGATAAGGTTGCCTTTACGTACCGCCGCTGTGACCCATTCACCGTATTCGGCATCCGCAATCAGCGAATCCTCACAGCCACGTGCGTAGTAGGAATGCACAAAATACACATGGTCTCCCTCGTTTACATACTTAAACAGCAGATCCTTTTCGCCGTGAAAACGCAGAGCGTTCCACCCGATATGCGGAATCTTCAGATTGGCAGGGACATAGCCCTCCAAGGGGACCACCTCTCCCTTCAAAAGACCGAGCCCCGTATGCTCACCGTATTCAAAGCTTTTTTCAAACAACAGCTGCATCCCCAGGCAAATGCCCATGACGTATTTGCCGTCTGCCAACGCTTCCTTCACCGCCGCATCCATACCACAAGCGGCCAATTTTTCCGCCGCATCCGCAAAAGCACCCACACCGGGAAGCAGAACACGGTCAGCGGCTTTGATAACGGCAGGGTCACAGGTCACCACCGCCTCTTCACCGATAGCGGCAAAAGAGGAGGTGAGCGAAAAGAGGTTTCCTACCCCGTAATCAATAATGGCAACCATTACAGAACTCCTTTGGAAGAAGGGATTTCACCCTGCAGGTCGGGGTCGATCGCCACCGCCTTACGCAGCACACGGGCGGTCGCCTTGAACGCACCTTCAATAATGTGGTGAGAATTGATGCCTGCCGGCTGACGCAGATGCAGGGTAATGCCTGCATTTTGTGCAAACGCAAGGAAAAACTCACGTGTCAGCTCAGTGTCAAAATCACCAACCCTTGCCGAAGGAATATCCAATCCGTATGCCAGATATCCTCTGCCGGAAATATCCACGGCGGCAACAATCAACGCCTCATCCATCGGCAGCATCACATCGGCATAGCGGGTGATACCTGCTTTATCGCCGAGTGCTTCCTTGAAAGCCAACCCCAATGTAATGGCAATATCCTCAGCGGTGTGGTGACCGTCAACGTACAAATCGCCCTTGCAGGCAACCTGCAGGTCGAATCTGCCGTGCTTGGCAAACAGGGTGAGCATGTGGTCTAAAAAACCGATGCCCGTATCCACACGGCACATACCGGTGCCGTCAAGATTCAGAGAAAGCGTAATGTCGGTTTCCGCTGTTTTGCGGTTCAGCTTGCTGGTTCTCATTTTTCTGCTCCTTCCAATGCCTTATCAATGACCAAAAGCATTTTTTGCATTTGCTGTTCGGTGCCGATGGTAATACGGTTATGGTTTTTGATGCGGGGCATACCGAGATACCGCACCAATACACCGTTATCCTTTAAGAATTGATACAGGGCTTTTCCCTCAATGGCAGGATGTGCCGCAAGCAAAAAGTTTGCTTTCGAATCGGTGACCGCAAAGCCACGTTTTTCCAGCTCCCTGCGTGTCCATTCACGCACCCGCACGATTTCCTGACAGTGCTCCGTATAATAGGCATCCTCTTTGAGTGCCGCCGTGCCTGCCAGCTGCGTCAAACGGTTGATGTTATACGGATTGGTGGAATATTTCAGACGGTTAAAGTCCGCAATCAGTGCTTTACTGCCAACAGCAAACCCCAGCCGTGCACCTGCCATACTGCGTGATTTGGAGAAGGTCATAACCACCAACAGATTTTCGTACTTTTTGGTGAGCGTCACTGCCGATTCCGCACCGAAATCCACATACGCCTCGTCAATCACAACCAGATTGTCGGGGTTTTGTTTGACAATCTCCTCCACGGCGGACAAGGGGAGAGCCACCCCCGTTTGTGCATTGGGGTTGGCAAGCACCACCGTTTTGCCTGCGTGGTAATAGTCGGCAGGGTTGATGCAAAAATCCGCATCCAGTGCTTTGGTCGCATACGGTACACCGTACAGATTGGCATACACCTCATAAAAGCCATAGGTGATGTCGGGGAAGACCGCACCGTTATCGCAAAAGCCCATAAAGGCAAAGTTCAGAATATCGTCCGAACCGTTAGTGATAAACACCATATCGGTGTCTACGTCATAGCGGTCAGCAAGTGCCTTGGTCAATGCCTTACAGTCAGGGTCGGGGTATAAACGCAGCCCCTCCACCGCCGCCGTATCAATGGCATCCAACACCGCCTGTGACGGCGGGAACGGCGATTCGTTGGTATTGAGCTTTATGTATACTTTGTCCTGCGGCTGTTCCCCCGGAACATACTCCGCAACACCACGAAAACGGGTATTGAGAAAGGTACTCACTTTTCTTCCTCCTTACGAATGGTGGCCGAACGTGCATGGGCGGAAAGCCCTTCCTTTTCTGCGAAGTATGCCACCTTATCCGCTACCTCCATCAACGCATCCCTCGTAAAGAAAGAATACGCAGAGCGTTTTACAAAATCGTCAACGCCCAGCGGAGATGAAAACCGTGCCGTACCCATTGTCGGCAAGGTGTGGTTAGGGCCCGCAAAATAATCGCCGAGTGCTTCGGGACAGTATTTGCCAAGGAAGATACTGCCTGCGTTTTTGATTTCGGGCAGCCATGCAAACGGATCCTCCACACACAATTCCAAATGCTCAGGTGCGATTTCGTTCGCCACCTTCACCGCTTCCTTCAGATCCTCGCACACAATAATTTTACCGTAATCGTCAATAGACGCACGGGCAATTTCCTCACGGGGCAAAGACGAAAGCTGCGTTTCCACCTCTTGTGCCACCGCTGCGGCAAGTGCCTTACTGTCGGTAATCAACACCGCACTGGCAAGCTTATCATGCTCCGCCTGAGAAAGCAGGTCGGCGGCAACGAAGCGGGGATTGGCGGTATCGTCCGCCACCACCAGAATCTCACTCGGGCCTGCTATCATATCAATGTCTACCAAGCCGTATACCTGCCGTTTGGCTTCCGCAACAAAGGCGTTACCGGGACCGACAATTTTATCCACCTGCGGCACCGACTCTGTGCCATACGCCAAGGCCGCCACCGCCTGTGCGCCGCCCGTTTTGAAAATACGGCCGACACCTGCCACCTTTGCCGCCGCCAAAATTGCCGAAGGAATCACGCCACCCTTTGCAGGGGTCACCATAACGATTTCCTCCACCCCTGCGATCTTCGCAGGAATGCAATTCATCAAAACGGAGGAGGGATAGCTTGCCGTGCCGCCCGGCACATACAAGCCGACACGTTTTAAGGGGGTCACCTTTTGTCCCAGCACCACACCGTTGGGCTTTCTCATCTCAAAGCCGTCACGCTTCTGATTGACGTGAAATGCCGTGATATTTTCGGCGGCCTGACACAGAATATCCATAAACGCCGCAGGGGTTTCAGCCACCGCCGCATCCCATTCTTCAGCGGTCACCTCCAGTGCGTCTATATCCGCACCGTCAAATCTTTTGCCGTAATTCAGCACTGCCGCATCGCCGTTTTCACGCACGTCCTTCAAAATACCTGCAACAATGCCTTGCACGTCGGTGGCATCCGCTTTTCTGCCAAACAGCTCTTTAGCGGTTACCTCATTATACATATAGGTCTTTATCATACCTTATTTCACCTGTTCCTTCATCTTTTCCGTAAGCGTGCGGATTTCATCACCCAAAAAGCTGTAGCTTGCCTTGCCTGCAATCAACCGTGCACTGATCGGCACGATCGTATCCAAAACGGTCAAGCCGTTTTCCTTCAGGGTCGTTCCTGTTTCCACAATATCCACAATAACGTCGGACAAGCCCAAAAGGGGTGCCAGCTCAATAGAGCCGTTTAATTTAATAATGTCGATCTGACGGTTTTTCGCATTAAAATGTGCTTTGGCTATCTGCGGAAACTTGGTAGCCACACGGAGTGTGACCGCCGTATCGTCACAAAAATCCGCAGGTCCTGCCACCGCCATACGACATTTGCCGAGATTCAGGTCGGCAAGCTCATACACCTGCGGTGCGTACTCTAACAAAATGTCCTTTCCTGCAACCCCGACATCCGCCGCACCACGTTCCACATAAATGGCGACGTCAGAGGGTTTTACCCAGAAATAGCGCACGCCCACTTCGGGGTTTTCAAACACAAGGCGACGGTTTTGCTCCTTGATGGAAGGGCAACCGTACCCCGCCGCCTCGAACATGGCATACACCTTTTCACCGAGACGACCCTTGGGCAAAGCAATATTAAGCATTGGGGTTCGCCTCCTTTGCGTCCATCACAATACGGGCACGTACCGTGCCGTCCGCCTGTTTTACCACGCACACACGGTTGCCTGCTTCACGCAGCTTTTCCGCTACGGCACAGGCGGTAACTGCGTCGCTGTCCCCATAGGTGAGTAAAATATCGGTGTCAAACTCTTTTTTCTCGTTATCCAACCGTTCCAAGCGGTCTAGATATACCGCAAAGCCCACGGCACTGCTTTTTTTGCCAAGCTTTGCCATAAGGCCGTCATATCTGCCGCCACTTAAAACGGGGGACGGCACACCTTCCACGTAACCGCAGAATACAGCGCCGTTATAATACTCTTGATCCGCAAGCAGTGAGAAATCAAACCGCACACGGTCAGCAAGGTTACAAGCCGAGAGAAAGGCATTGATGCTTTCCAGCTCTACGGTATCACAGCCAAGCTTTTTCAAGGTGGGCAGCACCGTCTCCAACGTGCCGTGCAGTGCCATCAGTGTACAAAGGGTGTCGGCATCGGCATTTTCCTCCGCACACACCGCACGCACTCCTGTATCACTCTTACTCTCAATCGCACGGTACAACGCTTTTTCCGCTTTTTCGGAGAGGGACAACGCTTTTACGGCACTTTCCAAAAGACCCATATCCGCAATATTTACCACAAACGGTCTGCCGACCGCCGCCATACTTTTGACAGCGAGCAGTACCGTCTCCCCGACGGTATACTTGTCCACAGCCCCGATACATTCCAAACCGGTCTGTGCAATCTCACGAAACTCACCGTCTGCATCCGCACGGTATACGTTTTCGTTATAGTACACACGGGAAACACAAGCGCCGTCCTCGTGATGCCGTGCAATAGACAGGGTGACGTCGGGCTTTAATGCCATCAGCCGTCCACTGCGGTCGGTGAAGGTAATGACGTTACCACTCACCAGAAACTGCTTGTTTTCCGCATAAAAATCGTATTCCTCAAACTTATTCATTTTATAACGGCGGTAGCCGTACTGCTCATACAGCTCACGCAGTGCAAAAATGATTTTTTCTTCTTTTTTCAGGTATTTCTGCATATTGTTCACTCCAAAACCGATTTATAGCCGCCCGCACCGTACACGACACAACGGTTTACACGGCTGATGGTCGCTGTGGATGCCCCTGTTTTTTCGGCAACCGTATTGTAATTCGCTTTTTCCAACAACAGCTTCGCCACCGCCAACCGCTGTGCCGCATCGGTAATCTCTTTAGCGGTCAATAAATCCTCTAAAAACAAGCGGCACTGCTCAGCATTTTCCAGCTTTAGTATCGCCTCTACCAATATAGCCGTTTCGGGTCTGTCGAACACGCCCATGCTGTGTCCTCCCTTTCTTTGTCACTTTAGCGCACTAATGTGATAGCAGTATACAGCGATATCTGTCCGCTGTCAATGGTTTTTGCAAAAAAAACCGTATTTTACAGGGCTTTTTCGATTTTGAACAAGGTACACACGTTTCGGGCGGTGATGCTCAAAACCTCTTGTACCGTCATATTGCGTACCTCGGCGATTTTTTCTGCCGCCAGCGGTATCAGTGATGAGTCACACCGCTTACCCCGAAAGGGTACGGGTGCCATATACGGTGCGTCGGTTTCCAGAAGCAGACGCTCTATCGGCACCGCTGCCGCCACCTCAACGGGTACTCTCGCATTCTTAAAGGTCACCACGCCGCCAAGACCGATATACATACCCAGCGATACGATTTCCTTCATGGTTTCCACACTGCCCGAAAAGCAGTGTACCACACCGCTCGGACGATACCTTTGCAACAGCCGCACCGTGTCTGCGTGTGCTTCACGGTCGTGTACAATCACCGGAAGGTCATATTTTTTTGCTATCTGCAGCTGTGCCTCGAATACCTCCAGCTGCTTGTCCCGCGGGCAAGCGTCTTCCCAATAGTAGTCAAGGCCTATTTCGCCCACCGCCACGGTTTTGGGGGCGGCAAGGTAGGGGGAGAGCTGTTCTTCCAACGTGGCAATATCCACGTTGGCGGCATTTTCGGGATGTACCCCCGCCGCCATATACATAAAAGGGTACTGTTCACACAGTTTCACACTGCGTGCGGCAGAATCCAACGTATCCGCACAGTTTATCACACCGCACACGCCTTTTTGAGGCAGGGAAGAAAGCAATTCCTCTCTGTCTTCATCAAAGGCACCGCTGTCATAGTGTGCATGAGAATCAAAAATTGTCAGCATTCTTTTCACCACCAAAATAAAAAAAGACGCAACCGTACGGTTGCGTCTTAACCTTTGTCTTACTCAGAAAAACCGGACTCTACCAGTTCTACCAGACCGGCAACCGCTTCTTCTTCGTCAACACCGTCAGCGATCACACGGATAGCGGTGCCGCCCACGATACCCAGGGACAATACACCCAAAAGACTCTTCGCATTTACGCGGCGGTCTTCTTTTTCCACCCAGATAGAGGATTTATATGCATTCGCTTTCTGAATGAAGAAGGTTGCGGGACGCGCATGCAAGCCAACCTGATTTTGTACCATTACGTCTTTAACACACATAATCAAAACGCTCCTTACAAAGCAAAGTTCTTTTTCGGTATAAAAATACTGTCTCTATTATATCACAAAAATATGCATCGTCAATGGATTTTGCTCGTCAAAATGCAAAAATTGGCGATTTTCGGTTTTGTGACCTATTTTTACGGTGAAAATATTTTGTCTTTCGTGAAAATTGCCAAAATATTTCACCCTAATTGTGCAGAATGACCGCTTTTTAGCACACGTGCTACTATATGTTGTGGATGTCGATGCCGTTTTCCGCTAAAAAAGTGATGTCTTTTTCGGAAAGCTTTGCATCCTTTAACATCTCGGGACGTTTGGCGGCGGTACGCAGCAGCGACTGCTCTCTACGCCAGCGGCGGATATTTTCGTGATGCCCCGAGGTTAAAATCTCGGGGATTTCCCGACCTTCCCAGTTGGCAGGACGGGTATACTGGGGATATTCCAGAAGCCCGTTATAATGGCTTTCCTCTTCGTAGCATTCTTCTCCTGCCAGCACACCCGGTACCATGCGTGCCACGCAGTCCACCAAGGTAAGTGCAGGCAGCTCACCGCCTGTCAGCACATAGTCACCGATAGAGATCTCCTCATCCACAATGGCTTCCAGCACCCGCTCGTCAACCCCTTCGTAATGCCCGCACAGCACGCAAACGGCATCCATTTCGGACAGCTCCTTGGCACGCTGTTGGGTTAAGGTTTTACCCTGCGGAGACATATAAATGAGGTGGGGGCGGCAGCCCGCTTGCTCACATACCGCTTTGAAGCAATCGGCAATCGGCTGTGCATACATCACAAGACCCTTGCCGCCACCGTACGGATAATCGTCTACCTGCATCTGTTTGTTGAGGGTGTATTCACGTATCTGATGACAATGCACCTCGATAGCACCCTTTTTCTGTGCTCTGCCGATGATGCTTTCATTCATTACCGCTTCACACATCTGCGGAAACAGGGTCATAATATCAAATCTCATCGAACAGTCCCTCCATAGGACGAATCAGAATGCCTGCACCGTCGGGGTCTACCGCAACAACAATATCGGGAATGGCGGGAATTAAAACATCCTTGCCAAGCGGCGTTTTCATCGTATAAATATCCCCCGCACCGTGATTGGTCACGTCGGTGACGGTGCCGTACACTTCACCTGTGTCGGCATGCTTTACCTCTAATCCTAACAGGTCACAGATAAAGTATCTGCCTTTCGGCAATTTGAAGTCACGGCGTGCGGCATATAAAACCCGACCACGCCAGGCGGCAGCTTCTTCGGGGTTTGTCAGCCCATCCACCTTCACCAGCACGATATTTTTATGCGGACGGCTTTTCACCTTTATTTTTTCGGTACCTGCGGCGTCTGTATACAGCGTCTTAAAGCCGCAAAACACATCGGCACTGTCGCACCATGCCTGTACACGCAGTTCCCCTGCGATACCGTGAGTGCCGACCACCTCGCCGATTTCCAAAAACTCTTTTTTCGCCATAGTTTCCTCCAAAGAAAAAAGGGCAGAGTGATCCTCTACCCTTTTTACTCGTTAGTCGATTTCTACCGCAACTTTTGCGTCCTTGCGGGTAGCCGCAGCACGCATAACGGTACGCATTGCTTTGGCAATACGGCCCTGCTTGCCGATGACCCGACCCATATCGTCAGGCGCTACGTGCAGGTGAAACACCACAGTACCGTCCTCTGCGGGCGCATCCTCTTCCACCGTCACGGCAGAAGGATCGTCCACAAGGCCTTTCGCAATGGTCAATAAAAGCTCTTTCATCAGCGTTTCCTTTCAGGGACAATTATTTATCTACGCCGACTTTTTTCAGCAGAGCTTTTACGGTATCGGTGGGCTGAGCACCGTTAGCGATCCACTGCTGTGCTTTTTCTACGTCGATGTCGATTGCGGGCGGTTCAGCGAGCGGATCGTAGGTGCCGATCTTTTCGATGAAACGGCCGTCACGGGGATAGCGGGAATCCGCTACAACCACACGGTAGAAGGGAGCTTTTTTTGCGCCCATACGGCGCAGACGAATTTTTACTGCCATAGTAAGAACCTCCAAAAATTATAAATTACACATTTCATATATTTCAAACCTTACGGCTTAAAAACCAAACTTGCCGCCGGGCATCATCGGCATACCGGGGATGTTGGGGAAGCCCCTGCCCTTTTTGCCGTTGCCGGCTGCGTATTTTTTCATTTGCTTCATCATCTGACGCATCTGCTCGTATTGCTTTAACAGGCGGTTGACCTCTTCCACCTTCATACCGCACCCTGCTGCGACACGGCGCTTGCGGGACGGGTTAAACACCTTCGGGTTGCGTCTTTCTTTAGGTGTCATACTGAGAATAATCGCTTCGGTCCGTGCAAACTGCTTGGGATCGATATCGATATCCTTCAGCTGCTTGCCCATACCGGGAATCATCCCCAGCAAGCTCTTTATGTCACCCATTTTCTGAATCTGCCGCAGCTGCTCGAGCATATCTTCCAGATCGAACTTATCCTCTTGCAATTTACGTGCAAGCTCTTCGGCTTCCTTTTCGCTGATTTGCTGTTCCGCTTTCTCAATCAGGGACATTACGTCACCCATACCGAGAATACGGGAAGCCATACGTTCGGGGTGGAATACCTCCAGATCCTCAAGCTTCTCACCGACGCCTGCGAACTTAATGGGTTTTCCGGTTACCGCACGCACCGACAGTGCCGCACCGCCACGGGTGTCACCGTCAAGCTTTGTGAGCATGACACCGGTGATACCGAGTGCCTCATCGAACGAAGCGGCAACGTTTACCGCATCCTGACCGGTCATAGCATCCACTACAAGCAGGATTTCCTGCGGTACGGTGGCTTCCTTGACCTCTTTCAGTTCGTCCATAAGGGCGGTGTCAATGTGCAAACGACCCGCAGTATCGAGTAACACGTAATCGTTACCGTGGTCCTTTGCGTGCCGTACTGCCGCCTGTGCGATTTTCACGGGGTTTTCGGTACCTCTTTCAAAAACAGGCACCCCTGCACGTTCACCCACCGACTGCAGCTGTGCAATCGCAGCAGGACGGTAGATGTCACACGCAACAAGTAAGGGACGGTGTCCCTGCCCTTTTAACATTTTGGCGAGCTTACCCGCATGGGTGGTTTTACCCGAGCCCTGCAAGCCGCAAAGCAGGATAACACACGGCGGTTTGTTGGCATGTGCCAGCTTTGCCGCCTCGCCGCCCATCAGCGCAACCAGTTCTTCATTAACGATCTTAATGACCATCTGCGCAGGGGTCAAGCTCTCCATCACCTTTGCGCCCACGGCACGTTCGGTGACCTTATTGGTAAAATCTTTTGCAACCTTGAAGCTGACGTCTGCTTCCAGCAGTGCCAGACGGACCTCCCGCATAGCATCCTTGACGTCCGCTTCGGTCAGATGACCGCGTGCCCGCAGCTTCTTAAAAGAAGCGGCGAGTTTTTCAGACAAGCCCTCAAATGCCATTTGGTTGTCCTCCTTTCAAAAGTTCACACGCCTTTTATGCGTCTGCCATACGCTCTGCCGCCGCCTGTATGGTTGCGGCAATGTCGTCAATCTCGGGGAGACGGCCGTTGCGGTCGTTTACCTGCCGCAGATTCTGCGCACTCGCTTCAATAACCAGCAGGTCCTCTTTCATACGGCGGAAACGTGCGGCAAGTGCCAGACGCTCCTCCATTTCCAACAATTGTGCCTCGGCACGTTTGATGGCGTCACGAACACCTTGACGCGTAATGCCTTCGTTTTCGGCAATCTCTGCCAAGGACAAGTCCTCATTATAATAGTAATCTACCATCATGCGCTGTTTTTCGGTAAGCATCTCACCGTAAAAGTCCAGCAAAAAGGAAATTTCCATGTTTTTGGACATAGCACTTGCCTCCTTTCTTTTGGTGTAAAGGGAATTACTTTACAGATTATACACGAAAGTTGGGTTTTTGTCAATAGGAGTTGGGAATTTTTTAGAAAATTCCCAACTCCGTCGACGTTTTTCTTGCGCGCCATTGTTAGGGCGCACATTTTGCCTATGGCAAAAGCCGAAAAAGTCGCAGGTGGGTACATCATTCTCTTGTTCGAAGAAATTTTTTGTCAATATGGAGTGAGCTGAGATTGAAAAATTGCAAGAAACGGTATATACTGTGGATAAGCGCTGTTACCGCAGAAAAAATTGCGGAAGAAATCTGTAAATAAGGACGGTTTATATGCATAAAAAACTGTTTTTGGAAGCTGTTGCGAAGCTTTTGCTCGGGGTCATATTGGTAGGCGTATTGGTTTTCCTGCCGGCAGGCACCTTTGCATTTGCGGCAGGATGGTTGTTAATGGGCATCCTGTTTATTCCCATGTTCATAGCAGGATTGGTTATGCTGAAAAAAGATCCCAACCTCTTAAAATCCCGACTTGACGCCAAAGAAAAGCAAAAGGAGCAGGGGCTTGTTGTCAAGCTCTCGGGGCTGATGTTTATTGTCGGCTTTGTGGTGGCGGGGTTGGATTACCGCTTTGGGTGGCTGCCGCTGCCGTTTGGTGTATCTGTCGGTGCGGCGGCAGTCTTTCTTTTGGCATACGCATTATACGCAGAGGTGTTGCGTGAAAATGCCTACCTTTCCCGTACCATCAAGGTGCAGGAAGGGCAAACGGTGGTAGACACGGGCTTGTACGGCATCGTGAGGCATCCTATGTATGCGGCAACCCTTCTGCTGTTTCTCTCTATCCCGCTCGTGTTAGGGTCGCTTGTTGCCTTTCCTGTATTCCTTATATATCCTTTTATAATAGCAAGACGCATTAAGGGAGAGGAAGCATTTCTTGAAAAAGAGCTTGTCGGCTATGCCGCATATAAACAAAAAGTAAAGTACCGTTTGATTCCTTTTATATGGTAAAAAAATCCCCAAGCCGAACGGCTTGGGGATTTTTCTTTTAACATTCGGGATTGCGAGGCAGCACAATCGCCGCTACAATGTACGCCCACACACCTGTGCCGGCTACCAAAACCGCTAACGCCCACACCAGACGAATAACGGTCGGATCGATATCGAAGTATTCGGCAATGCCTGCACACACACCGTCCAATTTTTTGTCGGTGGCGGATTTATACAGTCTTTTATTCATGCGTATCCCTCCTCTTATACCGTCATTATACCACCTTTTTCCCTGTTTTGCAACACGGTTAGTGGTGGTGATGGTGGTGATGATGTCCGTGGTCGGCGTGAAGCTCCACGTGGCAGTCCTTTTCGTGGCAATGCTCGCCTTGTGCCTCCAGCTCCAAGGTCACGTGACCGATACCGTGTTCCGCCAGCTCTTCACGAATGGCGTGTTTTACCTTGTGGTGCTCTGCATTGGTGACAACGTGCATGGTCGCATAGCTGTTATGTCCGTCTAAGCTCCACACGTGTATATGATGCACGTCAAGCACACCGTCAATTTCCGCAACGTGCTCTTTGATTTCCTCCACACAAATGCCGTGCGGTGTTTTTTCCAAAAACACGTCAACCGCTTCTTTTAGGTTGCGGATAGCGTTGACAAAAATGAAGGTCGCCACACCGATAGACATCAACGGGTCGATAACTGCAAGATCGGTAAACCGCATCACCACCGCACCGACCAGAACAACCACCCAGCCGAGAACATCCTCCAGCATATGCAGGTTAACCGCCTTCTGATTGAGGGAATCGCCTTCTTTGGTGACAAATGCTGCACCTAGATTCACAAGCACACCCACTATAGCGAAAATAATCATACCGTTATAGTTAATTTCGGAGGGGGTGATAAGTCTTGCTACAGCGTTATATATAACCGCCGCCGAGCCGAACAGCAGGATAAAGGTGGTGACCACGCTGCCGATCACCGAATACCGTGCATAGCCGTAGGTATAGGTGTCGTCGGGTTGTTTTTTGCTTTTTCTTTCCAGAAAATAGGACACGCCGATGCTTGCCGCATCCCCGATGTCGTGTACGGCATCCGACAAAATAGCGACACTGCCCGTCACGATACCGCCGATACACTCAAATACGGAAAAGCACAGATTCAATAAAAATGCGATGAGTATATTCTTTTCGGTTTTCATATAACCCCTTCTTTCGAGAGCAGTGTAGCATAATTTTGCGGGTTTTTCAATTAATTTTTGTGCTTTGAACCGTTGTGCGTCGCCCGCCTGTTGAAAAACCCGTTCTTTTGTGCTATACTGTATTTGACAAGGGAGGTGTCCGTATGAAAAGAAAATGGTGGCGTGTTCCGTTGGCGGTACTCGGCGTGCTTTTGATTTTAGCGATTGCGCTCGTGGCTTTTATGGAAATCAAAGGGATGATTGTCCAGCAAGGCAGGTATCTGGAAACCAAAAACGGCGGTGCTATGCTCATTCACGGTAACTCCCCCACCAAATTACACACCCCGACAGGCAAAGATTTATTTAAGGGACTTACAACAGGAGATACGGTTTTGGTTGTTCGCAGTAATTTCACCCTGGAAAGCTATCCCGGGCAAACGACCGCTTATGTCGTGATAAAGCTGCGGGACGGCACCATAGAGGATATTCCCGAAGGGGTTATTGAACAGCTGACCAAGCTGCAATGGATAGAAGCACAATAAAAGAAAAAACGGACTATGGAGATTCCATAGTCCGTTTTGCGTCACTTAAAATTTACCAAATCCGCCGCCGGAAAGGTCATCCATCACATCATCGAGAATGGTTTGAATGGTCTCATCATCCAGAACGAAGCCGGTGCTCGACGGCGTGTCATCGTCGTTGCCGTAATACACGTATTCACCGTTTGCCATAAGAATATAATCATAATAGTTATAGGGATTGAAGATGTCCATTTCTCTCATTTCGTAAATCCTGGACACTACCCATCCGCCGCCGAAAAAACCCGCCACATAAAGTGCGGCACATACCAATCCAACAAATATATATCTACCTGTTTTTTCGGGAGCCGGTGCGGCACAAATCGCCATAATCCACCCGCCAACAGCACTAATGCACAGAAAACTGAGAAAAATTTCCACATTCCCGTGATTGTGCTTATCGTACATCTTATCCAACAACCCGATTTTTCTCTTTACTGTGTCGGAGTCATTGACAGCTCGCTTTTTCTTGGCGTACTTCCGGGATTTCAAAAAGCAGGTAAACAGCGACAGCAATCCCCAAACCACAAAGGGCAGTAAGAGCAAGCCAAGTATCGCTACTGCATTACCGCCGCCGCCTTCAATGGGGATCAGCGGACGCAACCAAACCAAAAAAGCGTCTGCCGCCTTTGCAAACGGAAACTTTGTAATCTCCACGTCCTTGCAGGTAGGGAAAATCCCACCCCATGTAATACCCGACAGCACAAGCGTGAGCAGTATGCTAAAACTAAACATACAAATTCTGCGACGCAGCACCCTGCTGTGCACGAACGTAAGCTCTTTGCATAACCACGTATCTGCCTCATCCCAACGGCCCTCTTTACAGTATTTTTTCAATAAGTCTCGGTCCTGCATACTGTAACCTCCTTCACATATACAAGCCATCTTTTTTTCATTGTATCATACCGTCATCTTAATTACAAGAAAAAACGGACTATGGAAATCCATAGTCCGTTTTGGGTTAATCAAGGGGCTTCATCGTGGGGAACAGGATGACGTCACGGATAGAATCGGCGCCTGTGAGCAGCATGACACAACGGTCAATGCCGATGCCAAGGCCGCCTGTGGGAGGCATACCGTATTCCAAAGCGGTGATGAAATCATCGTCCATCATATTCGCTTCTTCGTCGCCCTTTTCACGCATTTCTACCTGTTTCAAGAACCGCTGCTTCTGGTCAATGGGGTCGTTAAGCTCGGAGAACGCATTACCCATTTCGCTGCGGCAGATAAACAGTTCAAAACGTTCGGTCAAACGGGGCTCCTTCGGGGAACGCTTCGCCAGCGGCGACACGTCCACGGGATGCATGGTGATGAAGGT
>JAZNXY010000122.1:0-17112 GCA_045594105.1 Acutalibacteraceae bacterium
TTGGATAGAGCTGCAAAGTATAAACCCCTATTATCCCCCCCGCCGTTTTTCAGGCGTGGATGCACAAAGCGTGCATATTTTAGGCAAAGTGATAGAGTCCCGCAGAAAATTCGCATAAATGAAAGCCCTTGTCGGTTGACAAGGGCTTTTTATTATTGCAATGTAAATGTTTTGGTTAACAAGAGGTTATCTGCACAGCCGACAGACAGCTCGAAAGCGCCCGGCTCGGACACAAGCTTTTGCTCAAAGTTCCAGAAACGCAGCATCGGCTCGGTCACCTTAAAGGTAACCTCTTTGCGTTCGCCTGCCTCAAAATACATCTTTTCAAACGCAATCAGCTGCTGTACGGGGCGTGCAACCGAGCCCACCACGTCACGCATATACAACTGTACCGTTTCAAAACCTGCTCTGTGGCTGTCGTTATGTACGGTAACCGTCACGGTCAGCGTATCGTCGGCGGTCATTGTTTCCGCATCAAGGGTCAGACCCTCATACACAAAATGGCTGTAAGAAAGACCGTATCCAAACGGGAACAACGCCAAGTTACCGCAACCGTTGTAGTTGGAGCAAAACCGAATAAAGTCATTGTCTCTGTCGACAGGTTTCGGTCTGCCCGTGTTCAAGCGGTTATAGTAGAGCGGCACCTGACCAAGCGCTTTCGGGAAGGACATGGTCAGCTTGCCCGAAGGATTCACCTTGCCAAACAAAAGATCCGCCGCCGCATTACCGCCTTCGGTACCCGGCATCCACATCTCCAGAATGGCGGGTGCCGTTTTGACGAGTTCGGTCAGCACCAACGGACGTCCGTTAAACAACAGCACTGCCGTGTTGGGATTCGCCGCTACTACCGCTTGTACCAACTCTTCCTGTACACCGGGTATGTCCAGATCGCTACGGCTGGCACCTTCGCCGGAATACTCCTGCGGCTCACCAATACACACAATGACAATATCCGCCGCCTTTGCTGCGGCTGCCGCCTCATCAAAGCCACTGCGGTCGGCGTCACCAAGCTTGTTGCCGCAACCACGCACGACAGTAATGTCAGCATCCGGTAATGCCGCCGCAACGCCCTGTCGTACAGTGACAATATCCTTTTTATCGGTATTGCCGTTGCAATACCACATACCGAGGATGGCGGCAGTATCTGCAAACGGGCCGATAAGCGCCACCTTTTTCGCATCCGCAGAAAACGGCAAAACGCCGTCGTTTTTCAGCAGCACAGCCGAAGCGTCTGCCGCTTTTCTGGCAATGGCACGGTGCTCGGGTGTGAGACAAACCTGTTCCACCTTTGCATTGGAAGCATCACGATACGGATCTTCAAACAAGCCAAGGTCTTTTTTCAGCTGCAGCACACGCATAACCGCTGCATCCAACTGCTGTTCGGTAAATACGCCCTGTTCAATCAGTGTTTTCAGATGGTGGAAATACCCGCTGGAACACATTTCAATGTCACAGCCGTTTTGGAATGCACGGGTAGCCGCCTCACGCTGATCTGCCGCAACACCGTGGTTTTCCAGCTCGCCTACCGCATTAAAATCACTGATAACCACACCGTCAAAGCCCCACTCGTCCTTCAGCACGGTCTGCATCAGCCGCGGATTGGCAATAGACGGAATGCCATTTAATGTGTTAAAGGACGGCATCAGCATCCGCACGCCTGCGTCAATACACGCTTTATAAGCAGGGAGATAGTATTCACGTAGCACGTGTTCGAAAAGCTCTACCGTGTTATAATCCCGGCCGCCTTCCGCACCGCCGTAGGCGGCAAAGTGCTTGACACATGCGGCAATATGGTCGGGGTCAGATAAATCATCACCCTGCAAAGCACGCACCTGTGCCGCACCCATCATACCGTTGAGCATTGCCCCTTCGCCGCAGGTTTCCATCACACGGCCCAACGTGCATCACGTACGTAGTCCACCATCGGGGTGAAGGTAACCTGTACACCGCCCGCAGACGCCTCTTTAGCGGCCATGCGGGAGCATGCCTCCACAAGTGCCGTATCAAAAGAACATCCCAGTGCCAACGGAATGGGATAAATGGTGCGGTACCCATGAATAACGTCCATCATAAACAGCAACGGTATTTTATTGCGGTCAGCCGCCAGGTGTGCATCCTGTATCGCCCGCATCATATCAGCGGAAGGATAATTGAGCACACTGCCCACATGATGAATATTTTCTTCGGTCAAATCCAGCTTGGTACGTGGTCCGGTCACGTCACCGCCGTGACAGCCAAGTACATCCGCCTCATACTGTGTCAACTGTCCGATTTTCTCATCCACAGTCATTTGTCCCAACAGCTTCTGTAAATCTACCATCGGTATACCCCCTTTTTAGGAAATATACCATATTTTTCACTATATCGTCAATGACAGAATTGCCCTTTTCCCGCATTTCCTGTCCTTTTTAGACGTACGCGCGTAAATCCTCCATCAATTTATCCTCGGCATCGATCAGACGCTTTGCGAAATCCTGCGCACGCTTTTCGGCATTTTTATACTTATTGACATACTCTGCCAGCTTTTGAATGCCCATATTACAGCCGTCCATCATCAGTGTAGCAATGGTATGGTCGGTATCATTCATCATCATTTTCATATCCACTTTCATGGTCGCCATACCTTTGGCAATGGGATTGGGCTCTTTGCCCTCGTCTCCGTATTCTCGCAGCATCTCACGGACTTCATCTTCCAATCGTTTATGGGACTCCAGGGTTTCTTTCAGCAGCTTATGCAGATTTTCGTTATCGGTGCGATCAATCATCTGTTCTATAGAGTCAATCGCCATTTTACAGCCCGCATCGGTTTCTCTCAGCAATTTTTCGGTATCGTTCATTTTTTATCCTCCTTTACTTTCCAACACTATTTTGTGCCAAAAAACAGATAATATCACAAGGAGGTGAAAAAAGTGCATAAACAAAGTGAGATTTTCAAGGACCCTGAGATGACTGCCTATTTCGAAACATTGCCTACCGTCGTCAGAGAAGCTGTGTTTCAAAGCGGTGTACAGATACACACATTAGAGGAATTAAAGGATTTTGCTACACGATATACCGCCACCTAAACAGAAAAAAGGCGTATTGCCTTAAGCAATACGCCTTTTGTTGCTAAAATCAGATTTCAGCGAAGTATTTGATGGTGCGAACCATCTGGCTGGTGTAGGAGTTCTCGTTGTCGTACCAAGACACAACCTGTACCTGATAGGTGTCGTCGTCGATCTTCGCAACCATGGTCTGGGTAGCGTCGAACAAGGAACCGTAACGGATACCGATGATGTCAGAGGAAACGATCATATCCTCGTTGTAGCCGAAGGACTCGGAAGCTGCAGCTTTCATAGCAGCATTGATGCCGTCAACGGTGATGTCCTTACCTTTAACAACCGCTACCAGGATAGTGGTAGAACCGGTGCAGGTGGGAACGCGCTGAGCGGAACCGATGAGCTTGCCGGACAGTTCGGGAATAACCAAGCCGATAGCTTTAGCAGCACCGGTGGAGTTGGGAACGATGTTCTGTGCACCGGCACGAGCACGGCGAAGGTCGCCTTTGCGATGCGGGCCGTCGAGGATCATCTGGTCACCGGTGTAAGCATGCACGGTGGTCATGATACCGCTCTGGATCGGTGCAAAGTCGTTGAGTGCTTTAGCCATGGGAGCCAAGCAGTTGGTGGTGCAGGAAGCCGCAGAGATGATTTTGTCATCAGCGGTCAGGATGTTCTCGTTAACGCTGAACACGACGGTTTTGGTCTCTTTGTCAGCAGGAGCGGAGATAACAACCTTTTTAGCGCCGGCATCGATGTGTGCCTGGCTCTTTTCTTTGGTGCAGTAGAAACCGGTGCATTCCAGTACTACGTCAACGCCGATTTCACCCCAGGGGAGATCTGCAGCGTTTTTTTCGGAATAGATTTTCAGCACTTTACCGTCTACGGTGATGGTGCCGGCTTCGTCATCAGCTTCTACGGTGTGACCGTCATAACGACCCTGAGCGGTGTCGTATTTGAGAAGATGAGCGAGCATGCTGGGTTTGGTCAGGTCGTTGATAGCGACCAGTTCGTAACCTTCGGCGCCGAACATCTGACGGAAAGCCAGACGGCCGATGCGGCCGAAACCATTGATTGCAACTTTAACTGCCATAATAGATAACCTCCAAACAAAATTTTCTGGATACTATTTTATTCCTTTTTTTCAAAAAAAGCAATAGTTTGTCAATTTTTTAACCAACTTTTTACGATTTTCGTGAGGTTGAACAAAAAGAGGTGGAAAATTGTACCGCTTACCAACATTTTACCCACTCATTGAGCAGGGTATACAAGAAAAAGTTAAAAAACCCGTATTTTCCCATTCCCTGCCTCTGACCGAAGGGCAGCTACGGTTACGCATTGCCGAGACCGTATTATCAACCCCACCTGCCAATCCTGCTCACAAAGCCGCAGCAGCACTTTTGCAGCTTTTGGATGAACAGTAAAAGCGGTGAACGTTTCAAAACGTTCACCGCTCGTGTTTATTCCATATCTTCAGTTACCGATACCGCTTCGATCTTCTCTTCGGAGGGTATGGCTTGTTGCGGTGTCAACACCCAATACAGCAAAAAGGCAACAGCCAAACAGCCCACGGCAAAATCGGGAACACCCGCTAACTGACCTGTACGGTAAGCATCCCCCTGTCCGAGCAGGAAGAATACCACACGGGACAGTGTGCCCGAAACGGTCATAATAACCGTCATACAGCCGAACCATACCGTTTTCCACGGATTACCGCCCACATCACTCATCTGCCGTGCAAATGCAAACAGGAACAGCATCGCACACAACAGCATAGCAAAGTCGAAGAAGCTTTCATGAATGCCCACCGCACTCGCATAGGACACTTCATACCGTGCCAGCCGCATCCATATCCAAAATACAGGTGCCAGTGCCCACAACGGATACGCACCCCGCACCTCCTCGTTTTCGCTGAGATAGAAAAAGCCCAGCCGCATAAAATATACGCCGCTCAAAATGCCGAGTGCAAGGGACAAGAACAGCGTCACCCGCTCGGCAGGACCCGACGGCACGCCACCGGGAGGCGGTGCGACACCGTTGGCCGACCACTGATACAGCTGTATCACCGATACCACCAGAACGACCAAGCCCAACACCATCATCAAAACGGCCACAGGCAGTAGCCACGGTGCTTTGACAAAAGGTAATGCGGGCAGATGGTTTCTGTCTGTATACAGCAGAATACCCACCGCTGCAAAAGCAGCGAGCATAACACCCATAATCACATAATTAAATGCAAACATGCCTGTATCCATACTCTGCATCAGCGGGGTAAGCACACAACGCAACACAGTAACCAACGCGGTCACACCCAATGTGATCCACAGCGCCAATTTACGTTTTTCAAGCATCGTTCTACCTCTTATCTTTCAGCAATCGGTACGTACATATTCTCGCCCACAATCGCTTTGTACGCAGGACGGATAATTCTGCCGCCCGTCGTGATTTCTTCGATACGGTGTGCACACCAGCCCGCCATACGTGCAGTGGCAAACAACGGTGTAAATAAATCGGGATCAATACCCAAAGCGGTATACACAAGTCCCGAATACATATCCACGTTCGCACAAATGGCTTTTTTATCCCCGTGGATTTTTTCAAATATCGTAGGTGTCACCAGCTCTACCATTTCGAGCAGGCGGAACTCGTCACCAAAGCCCTTCTTATCTGCCAAATCATACGCATATCGCTTCAGAATCACTGCACGAGGATCGGAGGTGGTGTACACTGCGTGTCCCATACCGTATACAAGACCCGAACGGTCACCCGCTTCCTTGCGCATCAGTTTCTCAACAAAGGCAGAAACCTCGTCTTCGTCATCCCAATTCTTGATACCTTCCTTAAGATAACCGAGCATTTCCATGACCTTCATATTGGCACCACCGTGACGCGGACCCTTCAAGGAACCAATAGCGGCAGACATCGCTGCGTAGGTGTCAGTGCCCGAGGAGGACAACACACGTGCGGCAAAGGTGGAGTTATTACCACCGCCGTGCTCAGCATGCAGCATCAGACACAGGTCCAGAATACGTGCCTCTTCGGGCGTAAAGGTGGAATCCGCACGAATACTGTGCAGAATGGTTTCCGCAGTAGATAAGCCCTTCACATTGGGGTGGAAAAACATACTTTTTTTGTCATAATAACGACGCTTCACCTGATAAGCGTGTGCCATAATGCTGGGCATTTTCGCAAGCAGATCCAGCGACTGCCGTACGACGTTTTCATCCGCCAACGAATCGGGGTCTTCATCTTCCGCATACAGTGCCAATACGGCACGGCTCATCTGATTCATAATATTGGGAGACGGCATACGCACCAGCATATTTTCCGCAAAGTTCCCGGGCAATTCTCTGTATTCGGATAACAACTCGATAAATGCCTCTAACTGCTTGGTGGTAGGCAGCTTGCCAAACAACAGCAGCCACGCAACTTCCTCGTATCCGCAGCGTCCCTCTGCGGTTGTACCACGAACCAGATCCTCGATGTTATAGCCACGATAGGTAAGACGGCCGGGTACAGGCGAAATTTCGCCTTCGTTTACCACGTAGCCGTGTACGTTACAAATCTTGGTAAGTCCTGCCATAACACCCGTACCGTCGTCATTACGCAAACCACGTTTGACATGATAACGGATAAACTTCTCGGGGGAAATATAGTTATTTTTTCGGTTTTCCTCGCATAAATTGGACAAGGTAGTACCTAAAATATTTACGCTTTCTTTACTCATTTCAAAAAACCTCGCTTTTGCGAAAAGTGCATAAAGATACTTTAGTATACCGCATTTTACAAACAAAGTCAACATAAAAGGGAGGAAAACCAAGTGAAAGGATATGTTTTTCTGACGCTTTTTTCGGTGGCGGTATTGCTTTTTACCCCATTTTTTGCTTTTGGTCGCACCGCAAATACCACCCCGCCGCCAATCCCCGCACCCACGCCTGTACAGGCGTCCGTTTTCAAGGTAAAAAACGATACCACGGGCGAGGTAATCACCTTTACCGAGACAAACTTTTTAATCGGTATCGTGTCCTGCGAAATGGCACCCTCTTCCCCTCCCGAAGCATTGAAGGCACAAGCGGTTGCCGCCTACACCTACTACTGCAAACAGCGTGCCGCCTCTGCAGACGGCATTTTTTCCAACGTACCCGAAACGCTGTTTACAAAAGGCACCGAGCAAGGTATGAAAGAACGGTTTGGTGACCAATATGACAAATGGTACGGCATCCTGAAGGATATCGTACAAGCGGTGGAGGGGCAAACCATCGTGTATAATAACGAGCCCATCACCGCCTGCTATCACGCCATCAGTGCGGGACTTACCGAAAGTGCCGCTACCGTTTGGGGCGGTGACTATCCATACCTTACCCCTGTTGACAGTGCAGGCGATCTGTCCGCAGAGGGCTACAGCTCCTCTGTGACAGTGAGTCGGGAAGACCTTGTCAGCAAGCTGCAAGCCGCCAATGCCGCCTTCACACCCACCGACACCCCCGAGGGTTGGTTTACAGACACCGTCACCACCGACAGCGGTTTTGTAAAATCGGTCAACGTGTGCGGCACCGCCTTTACCGGTCCTGCTCTGCGTACGGCACTGTCCTTGCGTTCCCCTTGTTTCACGGTTGCGTACAGTGACAAGGGATTTACCTTTGCAGTCTACGGATACGGGCATAACGTCGGTATGAGCCAGGCGGGAGCAAAATATATGGCGGAGCAAGGTGCGTCCTATAAGGAAATCTTGGCACACTACTATCCCCGGACCACGATTGTATAAAAAAATCGAAAAAAGTCTTTTCTTTTGTTTTGATATGGTCTATAATAAAAAATGATACTAAAACAAAGGAAGAAAACAGATGAGAACAAGAACTGTTTCATATAGACGGCGCAAAAAACCGAACAGGCAAAAACTGGCGCTTACGGTCATTGGTGTGTTAGCGGCGGTGGTGCTGACTGTGGTTTTGTGCGTGACCCTGCGTCCCGCACGCACACCCGATCCCGACACCCCCGATGACCAGGTCCAAGTCCCTGCCCTGCCCACCGTTTCCATGCCGTTACCGCAGGAGTTTGTGGATAATAACACAGCTTCTGATTATATCGTTCTGTACGATGCCACGAACAATAAAACGCTATACAGTAAAAATGCAGAAGAGCAGTGCTATCCTGCCAGCACCACCAAGCTGATAACGGCGTTGGTCACCCTGCAATATGCCAATGACAGCACCGTGTTTACGGTAGGTGACGAAATTCGGCTGATTGACCCCGAATCCAGCCGTGCGTTTTTGCGTATCGGCAACCGTCTTAACCTGCAGATGCTGCTGGAAGCGCTTATGCTGCCGTCAGGCAACGATGCCGCATACGTCGCCGCTACCCATGTCGGTCGTATGATTGCGGGCAACGAGGGACTTTCCGCACAGGCGGCGATTGCGAAGTTCTGTGAAAAAATGAACGAGGTCGCCAAAAGCATTGGTGCCAAAAACACCCATTTTGTCAATCCCGACGGTATGCATAATGCTAATCACTACACCACCGCCGCAGATATGCTGCTTATTTGCAAAGCTGCAATGGAAAATCCCACCCTCGCCGCCGTTATGTCGGAGGAAAAGGTGACACGCACCTTCCTGTCGGGCGAAACGGGTGCCACCTGGTATAATACCAACTACCTGCTCCGTACCGATACACGCTATCTGTACGAGGGGGCGATCGGTCTGAAAACAGGCCATACAGATGAGGCGGGCTACTGTCTGACCGCCGCTGCGGAACGAGACGGTGTCAAGCTGATTGCCGTGCTGATGAACGCTGACAACACAAGCGGTCGCTTCGAGGACGCAACGGGCTTATTTACCGTGTGTTTTGATAACGTCATACAGCCCGCAGCTGTAACAGAATAACTAAAAAAGAAAACCGCAGCTGCGGTTTTCTTTTTTTCTCTTGCTTTTTATAAGAATTATGTATATAATACCCTTTGTATGTCTGAAAATAAGAAAAATGAGGTAACCAAAATGATTACTGTATCCGATTTGAGCTTAACCTTCGGCGGACAAAATCTGTTTAAGAACGTTGACCTGAAATTCGTGTCGGGTAACTGCTACGGCGTTATCGGTGCGAACGGTGCGGGTAAATCCACCTTCCTGCGCATCCTGTCGGGCGAGCTGGAGCCCACTACGGGCGAGGTTGCTATCGACCCCCGTACACGTATGTCGGTGCTGAAGCAGGACCATTACGCATTTGATGAGTTTTCGGTATTGGATACCATCATCCAGGGCAACGCCCGCCTGTATGAAATCATGCAGCAAAAGGATGCTTTGTATGCCAAAGAGGACTTTTCCGAAGAGGACGGTGCATTAGCGGCAGAGCTCGAAGCAGAGTTTGCCGAAATCGGCGGCTGGGAAGCCGAAACCGAAGCAGCACAGCTGCTCGAAGGTCTTTCCATCGGCGGCGACCATCTGTACGATATGATGTCCACCCTTCCCGATCGGGAGAAGGTAAAAATCCTCTTGGCACGTGCACTGTTCGGTCATCCCGATATCATTCTGCTGGACGAACCTACCAACCACCTGGACATCGATTCTATCCGCTGGTTGGAAGACTTTTTGATGGACTATGAGGGCACCGTTATCGTGGTGTCCCACGACCGTCACTTCCTCAACAACGTATGTACCCATATCGTAGACGTGGACTACACCCAAATTAAAATCTACGTCGGCAACTATGATTTCTGGTACGCATCCAGCCAGCTGATGCAAAAGCTCGTGCGTGAACAGAACAAAAAACGTGAAGATAAAATCAAAGAGCTGCAAAGCTTTATTGAACGCTTCTCCGCCAACAAATCCAAATCCCGCCAGGCAACCTCCCGCCGCAAATTGCTGGAAAAATTGTCGGTAGAAGAAATGCCCGCCTCCTCCCGTCGCTATCCGTACGTCGGTTTCCAGATGGAACGTGAGCCGGGCAAGGAGATTCTGACGGTGGAAGGTCTTACCAAAACCGTTGACGGTGTAAAGGTGTTGGATAACATTTCCTTCCGTGTCAACAAAGGCGATAAAATTGCATTTGTGGGCCAGGACGAAATCGCCACCACCACCCTGTTCCAGATCATCACAGGTGAACTGGAACCGGACAGCGGCTCGTACAAATGGGGCGGCACCACCACCCAGTCGTATTTCCCGAAAGATAACTCCGCCTACTTTAACGGTGTCAAGCTGCCGATCATTCAATGGCTCAGCCAGTACGCCACCGACACCACCGAAACGTATCTGCGCAGCTTCTTAGGCAAAATGCTGTTCTCGGGCGACGAGGTTTTGAAGCCCGTAGAGGTGTTGTCCGGCGGTGAAAAGGTGCGTTGTATGCTGTCCCGCATGATGATGTTCTCCTCCAACGTGCTGATTCTTGACCAGCCCACCAACCACTTGGACCTGGAATCCATTACCGCTGTCAACGACGGTTTGGCAGAGTTCAAGGGCATCGTACTGTTCTCCTCTTATGACCACCAGTTCATTCAAACGGTTGCCAACCGCATTATGGAGCTGGAAGGTGGCAAACTGCTGGACAAGATGATGACCTACGACGATTTCTTGGAGTTCAAGGCAGCAAACAAAAACAAATAAGCAGACAAAAAGGACGATGCTCACGCATCGTCCTTTTTTATTCGTCTTTTATATATGTGAGAACATCTTCTATGCAACAATCCAGCGCCGCACACAATTTATCTAAAGTCTTTGTTTCAATATTCTCATTTGCCCTCAATCTTCGTATCGTTTTGCTATCAATACCGCAACGTTCACGCAACGTATAGGTAGACACACCTTTTTTACGCATCGTTTCCCACAGCTTATCATAAACAATCATTTCATTTCCCCCTTGACACTTTTTATTATGGGGGTTATAATCTGTTTTATTAAGGGGATATAATCCTCATACAGAGGGATTTTTTATGATAAGTTGCACGTTTTTTGGTCATCGGGAAATCGATTGCGACATTGAAAAGAAATTATATGAAGTTTTAACAAAATTGATAAAAGAATATAATGTTACACGATTTTATGTTGGTCATCAAGGCGATTTTGATAAATTGGTTTATCAACAGTTAAAAAAATTACAAAATATGTTTCCCACATCCACTACGCAGTAATTTTAGCTTATCTTCCGCAAGACCAGAAAATATATACAAGTGACGAGACCTTATATCCTGACGGTTTAGAAAACACACCGCCAAAATATGCTATAAACAAACGAAATCATTGGATGACAGACCACTCCGATTTTGTTGTAACTTATGTCAAATATCCTTTTGGCGGCGCTGCAAAGTGGGAAGAAAAAGCTCGCAAAAAGCATCTTTCTGTTTTCCCTTTGGTGGCAAAAATACAATAAAAGGACGATGCTCACGCATCGTCCTTTTTTAGTTTCCCAACAAAAGAAGATAAGATAACTTTTTATGCTTTTCCCGACAGCTTAAACACATCATCCGATTTACCAATCACCACAATGTGGTCACCCTCTGTAAACACATAGTCGGGACCGGGGATAGGGGCTAACGTATTATCACTTTTCACCGCCACAATATTGACACGGTATTTGCGGCGAACATTAAGATCCATAATGGTACGTCCCACCCACTGAGGTAAAATCGGGATTTCATAAATCGAATACTCGGCGGTCAGCGGAATGTAGTCAAAAATGTTTTTGGCATTATACCGTACTGCCACCTTCTCCGCCATCTCACGTTCGGGATACACCACTTCATCCGCACCGATTTTATACAGCAAATCGGCCTGTATGGACTGATTGGCCTTCGCCACAATATGCTTGGCACCCGCCGCCTTCAGATGAGAAGTAATGACAAGGGAGGATTGGAAATCTTCACCGATAGTCACAAAGCAAATATCAAAGTTTTCTACACCCAAGGCCTTAATAACCGCCTCTTGTGTGCAATCCCCGATCTGTGCGTCGGTAAAGGTCTGTGCATACGGTTCAATCTGTTTATTGTTACTGTCCACCACCATTACCGCATTGCCAAGTAACTGCATTTTCTGTGCCAAATGTCTGCCGAAGCGGCCCATACCGATAACCAAAACCGATTTCATATTTCTTCACCTTATCCTATCAAGATTTTTTCCTGCGGTCGATCAAGCGGTGCGCTCGACTGCTTTTCTGCAAGCATCAGCACCAAAGACAAACCACCGATGCGACCGATATACATTAACAATATCAAAATACCCTGTGACGCAGGCAGGAAGGTCGCACTGCCGTCGAAGGACAGCCCCACCGTTGCAATGGCAGATGCCGCCTCGAACATAATAGGAGTAAGCCCTTTGGGCTCCCACATACTCATCAATGTTACCGCACAAAGCAATATTGCGGTATAAATCGCCAGAATACCAAGTGCCTGCCGTACCTGTTCTTCCCCGATGCGACGGCGGAATGCCACCGTATCCTTGCGATTTTTGGCAATGGAAGATACGGTCAGTATCGCCACCGCTATGGTCATCGTCTTGATGCCGCCTGCCGTAGAGCCGGGAGAACCACCTATCAGCATCAACACCACCGTCACAATACGCCCCGCTTTGCTGAGCGAGGTCTGCCCGATAGCATCAAAACCTGCTGTACGGGTAGTTGTCGACTGAAAAAAAGCGGCCAGCAGCTGTTTGCTAAGCGGCAAATCGGCCAATGCATCGTTGCGTTCGGTAACAAAGAACAACAACGCACCGCCAAACAGCAAAACAGCGGTGGCTGTCAGTACAATTTTACTATGCAAGCAGTATCGCTTTACATGTACACCGTTTGTAAGAACATCTTCCCACACGATAAAACCGATACCGCCGATGATAACCAGTGCTGCCAACGTCAGCATCACCAGCGGGTCCTCAGCATATCCTGCCACCGACCCGAACGGCTGATATTTCCCCATCAGGTCAAAGCCGGCATTGCAAAAAGCGGAAATTGCGTGAAACACCGCATTATACACACCACGGACAAACCCCATTTGCGGGCAAAAACGAATGCTGAGCAGAACCGCTCCTACCCCCTCAAACATCGCCGTACCGAGCAGGATATGTTTTAACACTTTGGTAAGGTCACCGTACTGCAAATTACCCGACGACTGCAATAAGAGCTGCCGTCCCTTCAGCCCGATACGCTGTTTCATCAGCAGTGCGAGGGAT
Source organism: Acutalibacteraceae bacterium (assembly GCA_045594105.1). Lineage (GTDB taxonomy): Bacteria > Bacillota > Clostridia > Oscillospirales > Acutalibacteraceae > URNF01. The sequence goes on from JAZNXY010000122.1 coordinate 13,184, forward strand.
GCCATTAAGGTCATCAGTCCCAAGCCGCCGATTTGTATCATACCGATAATCACAAGCTGTCCGAACACCGACCAATGCACACAGGTGTCTACCACAATCAGACCCGTCACGCAGGTGGCACTGGTTGCCGTAAACAATGCATCCAGAAAGGGTGTCCACCTGCCTGCACGTGAAGCCACGGGCAAGGTCAGCAAAACGGCACCCACAAAAATAATACCGAGAAAGCTCAGTGCAATCAAGGCGGTATTGGATATGCGTTTTTTCGTCACGCACAACACTCCTTACAAGAAAGATGTTGCAATAGCAAAATATACCGAAATGGAAACGGCATCCACAATAGTGGTAATAAAGGGGCTCGCCATAACCGCAGGGTCGAAGCCGCATTTTTTGGCAAGCAGCGGCAAGGTGCAACCCACCAGCTTGGCAATAATCACCGTCAACAGAACGGTCATACTCACCACCAGTGCTACAGTCAAGGAAACATCGTTGCCAAGCAGCAGATTGTCAAACAGCAGGATTTTTACAAAGTTCGCCACCGCCAGCACAACGCCGCACAGTATCGACACACGCAATTCCTTCCAGATGACACGCATCGTGTCACGAAAAGTAATATCGCCGATGGCAAGACCACGAATCACCGTCACCGAGGACTGACTGCCGCAGTTACCGCCCGTGCCCATCAGCATTGGCATATACGCTACCAATGCCACCATGGAGGACAGTGCGTTTTCGAAGCTGCTGATAATCATCCCCGTTACCGTTGCGGACAGCATCAACAAAATCAACCACGGAATGCGTTTGGAAAATGTTTCAGTAACACCCGTTTTGAAATATGAACGTTCGCTGGGCAAAACCGCCGCCATTTTTTCGATATCCTCGGTGGTTTCCTGTTCGATAATATCCACCGCATCATCAACCGTGATAATACCGACCAGACGGTTTTCGCTGTCCACAACAGGCAATGCAATCAGGTCGTATTTGGCAAACAGCCCTGCCACCTCTTCTCTGTCTTCGGTGGTTGTAACCGAGATGACATTGGTGGTCATCAGCTCAGAAACCAAGACGTTCTCACGTGCCAGCAACAGCTCTTTTACCGAAATAACACCTTCCAGATGACGGTTATCATCGGTGACATAGCACGTATAGATGGTCTCCTTGTCCGGACCTGTACGGCGAATATGCTGTAACGCCTCTTCTACCGTCATGCCCGCCTTCAGCCGCACAAACTCGGTGGTCAGCACACTGCCCGCACTGTGTTCGGGATATTTGAGCAGTTGATTGATAACACGGCGGTCTGCAGGGTCAGTCATACGCAGTACACGTTTGACCACACTCGCAGGCATTTCTTCAATAATGTCTGCCGCATCGTCCATATTGAGTTCATCCATCACAAAGCCAAGCTCCTTGTCGGTCAACACACCGATAAGGCGTTCTTGTGTTTCGTGCTCCATATAAGCAAATGCTTCCGCCGCCAGCTCTTTGGGCAGCAAGCGAAATACCACCAGTGCTTGCTGACGGTCCAATTCCTCAAACAAAGCAGCAATATCCACGGCATTCATATCGCCGAGTGCCTGCCGCAATGCCGTGAACTTACGCTCCTCCACAAGGAAAAGCAGCTGTTCCATAACAGTCATTTCTTCTGACAAAATAAAAACCTCCCTTGTTAACACAGGGAGGTCGTTTTTTCATATACCAAAGCAGCCCGTGAGAGTATCACAGGAAAGCTGTCGGGGATGTGAAACTGCATACCGCCCTATGTGTTTTAGAAATGCTACTTCGGGGAACGTCGGGTGTACTCATTATTCCACATCCTTTCATTTTTAACCTACATCTAATCGTATCACATCTTACAAAAAATTGCAAGGTTATACAAAACTTTGTTCAGGGGTAATCACCGCATAGTAGTGAGGATCGTTTTCGTGTATACGTGCCGCAATCTCTTTGGCAATCGCATCCTGCTGTGTACGCATATCAAACGGCACCACCAAGTCGAAAATGAGATTGGTATGTGTTTCACCGTGTACGACACGGAAATCGTGCAAGGTCAACCGTGGATCTACGTCCGTCACAATCTTTTGTGCCATTTCTTTCAGCTCGGCAGTGGTTTCATCGGCAATGTCCACGGGGTCCATATGAATACACGCCATCACACCGTATTTTTCATTCAGCTGCCGCTCGATGAGATCGATAGTATCGTGGCTTTTCATAACGTCTGCATCGTGCGGCACCTCTGCGTGTAAGGACACGATCACACGACCGGGACCGTAGTTGTGTACAATCAGATCGTGAATACCGCACACGTCTTCACAAGCCAACACGGTAGCCGTGATACCTTCCACCAGTTCACGAGGCGGTGCTTGCCCTAAAAGCGGAGATACCGTTTCCCGCATCACCGAAAAACCGGACCACAGAACAAATGCCGCAACCAGCACACCTACGTAGCCGTCAATGGTAATGTGAAACATCCAACTGATGGCCGACGATACCAACACCAATGCCGTGCACAACACATCATTACGACTGTCGGTAAATGCCGCAAGCAGTGCTTCCGAATCGATGGTGGTGCCGATTTTACGGAAGAACAAGGCCATCCATACTTTCACCGCCATTGCCACTGCAAGAATAATAATGGTCACAATGCTAAACTGCGGCAAGGTCGGGTGTAAGATTTTTTCAACAGACGATGCCGCCAACTCGTACCCTGCAATCATAATTAACGCCGCCACACCCAGTGCCGACAGATATTCCATACGGCCGTGCCCGAAGGGATGCTCTTCGTCAGGAGGAGACTCGGATAATTTAAAGCCGAATAAGGTGACAATGGAGGAGCCGGCATCCGACAGGTTGTTAAATGCATCCGCAATAATGGCAACGCTTGCGGTGACTACGCCAAGCAACACCTTTGCAGCAAACAAGATAATGTTACAGCCAATCCCCGTGCCTGCCGCCAATTTGCCGTATGCAAAGCGGGTTGTGTCGTCCTTGCCCTCAGGATTTCGGACAAACAATTTTATCAGCAATTTTGTCATACAAACACTCCAAAAAACAGCCCCTTGCAAAATGCAAGGGGGTCGAATATTGCGTATTATGCTTTGCGTATCGCAGACATCACCGTATCAAAATACACACGCCCATAGTTGTGAAAATCACCTTTCACAATCATCACACGCAGCTCCTGTTCGGTGACCCAACGCACCTCTGCCACCTCTTCGGTTTGTAAGGTCAGTGCAGTTTCATCAATGTCACGTTTGAGCAGCCATACGTCGGTAAACGCATTGCGGCGGCGCAAATGTGCAATTTTTTGCAATTCTCCCGGCTTGGTGCCGATGCTGAGCTCTTCCTCCAGCTCACGACGTGCCGCAGTTTCGCTGTCCTCGCCTGACACGGCAGAGCCGCCGGTCGCTGCCCAGACACCGGGCATCATCCGACGGGTAGGCGCGCGTCGTTGTAAGAGAATACGTCCTTTGCTGTCTACAACCCAGATGTGCACCACCAAATGATACTGCCCGGCACGCATACTGCGGCCGCGTATCATGGTTTTGCCGGTGAGATTGCCGTTTTCATCCAGCAAATCCCATCGTTCCATATAAAAACCCCTTCCAAAGGGTGCCCACTCCTGCGTCACGTGACGGGTAAACCATGGGCACGAAATGGCGTCAAAAACACGAAGAATACCCTTCTGACGCCTGTAAACATTAGTAGTATACTGCGTATCGACCAAAAAGTCCAGTAATTTTGCATATTTTTGCATATTTTCGGATAACAACGAGGAAAGGGGTACTTTTTTGTGAAAAATATATTGACAGAGTAGAAAATATATGCTAAATTATATGTCGTTGTAAAACATATATATGGGGGTATAGCTCAGCTGGGAGAGCGCTTGAATGGCATTCAAGAGGTCAGCGGTTCGATCCCGCTTATCTCCACCA
>JAZNXY010000123.1:0-11944 GCA_045594105.1 Acutalibacteraceae bacterium
ATGTCCTCTTTTGCACAGTTTTTTTCAGTATAGCATACTGTTTGCCCAAAATCAATGTATACGACGTGAAAAAAGGAGGGAGAATTTGCGTATCTCCCTCCTTGTTCGAGTCCCTCGCAAACAAAAAAGAACAACACCCACGAATGTGGATGTTGTTCTTTTGGCTGCGGAATAGGGGCTTTTCTGACGCTTCGCGTCTATCGCCTCGCTGTCGCTCGTTGCCCACGTCGGCGAAAACAGTCCACTGGACTGTTTTCTTCCGAACACCTTACGGTGTTCTCCCTCCTTGTTCGAGTCTCTCGCACAAAAAAAAGAACAACACCCACGAGTGTGGATGTTGTTCTTTTGGCTGCGGAATAGGGACTCGAACCCCAACAAGCAGATTCAGAGACTGCGGTGCTACCATTACACTATTCCGCAATATGTGGTTTTTTAAGACCGAGATTTATTATAACCCATTTTTTGCGTTTGTCAATAGATTTCTTTTATTTTTTTATTTCCGCTCTCACGGATAGCAAAATCACCGACTTTTCCTTGACATAAAGCATAAAAAGTTGTATAATTAGCACAGTGTTTGTGGCTTTTGTGACAGCACGTTTATATATATAGGAGATTCGTCTCCCGCTATGTATATAAAAATTGTAAGTGCCGTTTAGCCCCGGCTGACGGCTTTGAACACGGAAGATAGATATCTTCTTTCCGGTAGTCTCGCTTTTGCGAGTTCTCATATTTGTCAACAGAATATGTCGGTTCCCGGAAGGGAGTGCACTTGAAGGGGGTTACCCCGGCTTTCGTTGTTCGATTAAAACAACATTTTAAGCAGGAGGTGCAGGTATGACCATTGGATTGTGGATCGCTGTCGCTATGTGTGCGGGCGGTTTGCTTGTCGGTGGCACGGTAGCGGGTGTTATCTCGTTTAAAGCCGGTGTTGCCCATCGTAAGAAGGTTGCGGAAGCCGCTATCGGCTCTGCCGAAACCGAAGCAGAACGCATTCGCAAGGATGCGATAAAAGCAGCGGAATCCAAGAAAAAAGAAGCGCTTCTCGAAGCGAAAGACGAGATTCATCGTCATCGTGCGGAAGCGGACCGTGAGATTAAAGAACGTCGCGCGGAAGTACAGCGTCAGGAACGCCATGTACAGCAACGAGAAGAATCCTTGGACAGAAAAATTGAAAACTACGAGAAAAAAGAAGATCAGCTGCGTGAAAAGGAAGCGGAAATTGACGAACGTTTGCGTGATGTAAACGATCTGAAAAGAAGTCAGTTTGAGATGCTCGAACGTATTTCGGGTCTCACCACCGAACAGGCGAGGGAGCAGCTGCTTTCCCAGCTTGCTGACGAGCTGACCCACGAGAAGGCATTGAAAATTGCTGAGTTTGAGGCACAGCTGAAAGACGAAGCGGACCAGAAAGCCCGTCAGATGATTTCTCATGCGATTCAGCGTGTGGCGGCGGACCAGGTGGCAGAATCCACCGTATCTGTTGTGCCGTTGCCCAACGATGAAATGAAAGGCCGTATCATCGGCCGTGAAGGCAGAAATATCCGTGCTATCGAAACGATGACAGGTGTCGACCTGATTATCGACGATACGCCCGAAGCGATTACCCTGTCGTGCTTTGATCCCGTGCGTCGTGAGATTGCACGCCAGGCACTTGAACGCCTGATCAGCGACGGCCGTATTCATCCCGCCCGCATTGAAGAAATGGTGGAAAAATCCCGTCGTGACGTGGAGGCCACCATTAAAGCGGAGGGTGAACGTGCCATTCTCGAAACCGGTATGCACGGTATTCACCCCGAAATCATCCGTCTGCTCGGTCGTCTTCATTACCGTACCAGCTACGGTCAGAATGTACTGGATCATTCCATGGAGGTTGCCTTCCTGGCAGGTATGATGGCAAGTGAGCTTGGCATCGACCCGACCATCGCACGCAGAGCAGGTCTCTTGCACGATATCGGTAAGGCGGTAGACCACGAAATCGAAGGTTCCCATGTGGAAATCGGTGTAGATATTGCACGTAAGTACAAGGAAAACGAAGCGGTGGTACACGCTATTCAGGCACACCACGGCGACGTGGAAGCAACCACCATCGTGGCTTGTCTTGTACAGGCGGCTGACGCCATTTCTGCGGCACGTCCCGGTGCACGCCGTGAAAATCTCGAGAACTACATCAAACGTCTTGAAAAACTCGAAGAGCTTGCCAACTCCTTTGAGGGTGTGGAACGTTCCTTCGCAATTCAGGCGGGCCGTGAGATTCGTATTCTGGTTCGTCCCGAGGTTGTCAGCGATGATCAGATGACCATTCTTGCCCGTGATATTGCCAAGAATATCGAAGAAAATATGGATTATCCCGGACAGATTAAGGTCAACCTCATCCGTGAGAACCGTGCCGTGGATTACGCAAAATAAACCAACAAAAGCGGCACACCAATGCGGTGTGCCGCTTTTCTACAACGCAAAAAGGAGGTGCCGTATGGATTTGCATGCGCCAATCGACACGTTACACGGTGTCGGTGTGAAACGAGCGGAATTGTATCATAAAATGGGTGTTGACACCCTGTACGACCTTTTACAGCTGTATCCCCGCACGTACGAGGATTGGTCACAGCCATATACCATCAGCACGGCACCTCGTGACCGTGCCGTATGCCTTTTGGTGACGGTGCTGCAAGCACCTACGGAACACAAGGTGCGTAAAAACATGACGGTATACCGCTTTCGTGTAAGCGACGGTATGCAGCTGATGAATGTCACCTTGTTTAATGCGACCTATACGGCAAGAAATATCACCGTCGGCAAGGCGTTATTATTGTACGGCACGGTGGCACATAAAGGGTTTGGCTTTGAAATGACCGCACCGCTGATCGACACACCCGACAGGGGGATGTGTATTCGTCCCATTTATCCGCAGACGGCAGGGCTTACCACCCGTGGTATTGAAACCAATATGCGTCAGCTGTTAAAGGACGCAGAAGCGGCTCTGGAGGAGGAGTGGTTGCCGCCTGACATACGGCGGCGGTACCAATTGTGTACCGCACGGTATGCACTGCAGAATATCCATTTTCCGAAGGACGGAGCGGCGGTACACATTGCAAGGCGTCGTCTTATCTTTGAGGAATTGTTTCTGTTCCAATTGGGCTTGTCGCAGCTGCGTGGTCGTTCCCGTGAAAAAACAGGTGCCACGATACGAACGGATTATACCGCTGATTTTGTTTCTCGTCTTCCGTTTACCTTGACAGGGGCACAGACACGTGCCATAGCACACGGCATTGCGGATATGCGAAAGCCGCACCCGATGTCCCGCTTGATACAGGGGGATGTGGGCAGCGGTAAAACGGCAGTGGCGGCGGGGTTAAGCTTTACCGCTGCGAAGAACGGGCTGCAGACAGCATTGATGGCACCGACGGACATTCTGGCAAGGCAGCATCTGGCATCCCTCAGAAAGTTGCTGCCTGCGGACATACAGGTGGAATTGCTGACCGGATCACTGCCTGCCGCTGAAAAACGTCGTGTGTTGGCGGCGGTCGCAGACGGCACGGCACATATTGTGATCGGTACCCACGCTTTGTTATCCGATAAGGTTGTGTTCCGCAATCTTGGCTTAGTCATTACCGATGAACAGCATCGCTTCGGTGTGGAGCAACGCACTACCCTTGCGGCAAAAGGAGTACACCCGCACCTGTTGGTTATGTCTGCAACCCCCATTCCACGTACACTGGCACTGTTGGTGTACGGTGATCTGGACGTCTCTGTATTGGACGAGCTGCCGCCCGGCAGACAACCGGTTGCCACCTATGCGGTGGATACGGGGAAACGGGCACGTGTATATAATTTCATCCGTAAGCACGTGGCGGAAGGCAGACAGGCGTACATCGTGTGTCCGCTGGTCGAGGAAAGTGAGGCGGTAGACCTCACCGCCGCCACCGCTTACTATGAAGCATTGAAAAACGGTGCCCTGGCAGGTATTCCGACGGCACTTTTACACGGGCAGATGCCCGCCAAACAAAAGGATGCCGTAATGCAGGCGTTTGCAAGCGGCGAAATCAAGGTGCTGATTTCCACCGTGGTCATTGAGGTAGGGGTGGATGTGCCGAATGCGGTGCTGATGGTGATTGAAAATGCCGAACGGTATGGCTTGGCACAGCTGCACCAATTACGTGGTCGTGTGGGAAGAGGGCATCATGCCTCTACCTGTGTGCTGATTTCCGACGCTGCCACCAACGAAGCAAAACATCGCCTGAAAACCATGTGCAGCACCACCGACGGCTTCAAAATTGCGGAAGAGGATTTGAAGATGCGTGGCCCGGGCGACTTTTTTGGCAGTCGACAACACGGGTTGCCGAAAATGCGTATTGCGGATTTAATGACCGATATGTCGGTGCTGCGAGAAGCAAAAGAGGCGGTAGAGGGCATTGTTGCTGTTGACCCGACCTTATCAAAGCCCGAAAACAAGGCACTGTCGGAAGCGGTGCGTGACCTTTTCAGTATTACGGGCAATTCTGCGGCAAATTAGGAGAAAAGTATGCAAAATTACGATACCATTATTGTGGGTGGCGGTGCGGCAGGCCTTACTGCCGCTGTGCTGCTCGGCAGACAAAATATATCTGTGTTGTTGCTGGAAAAGCAGGCACGTGTCGGCAAAAAGCTGCTTGCAACCGGCAATGGCACCTGCAATATTACCAACGCCAATGCGACACCTGACCGTTATCACGGCGGCAGGCATCTGGCGGAAGCGGTGATACGGCAGTTCTCACCGCTTGACACGGTGGCGTTTTTTAACACCATCGGCGTTGCCTGCGTCAAACGTGCTGACGGCAAGTACTATCCGCGTGCAGAGCAGGCGGCGGCTGTATTGGACCAGCTGCGTGCTGAGGCCGCCGTATACGGTGTTACCGAACAATGTGATACCGCTGTATTGTCGGTGAAAAAGGCAAAGAACGGCTTTACCGTTTGCACCAATCACGGTGATATACCTGCGAAAACCGTGCTTGTTTGCACGGGCGGTGCCGCAGCACCGCAGCTTGGTGGCGGGGTAGACGGTTATGGGCTGTTGACCGCTTTTGGTCATACCAAAACGCCGCTGTTTCCCTCTATCGTGCAGTTGAAAACCGACATCACCTTCATTAAGGCAATGAAAGGTTTGCGTATCGACGGCACGGTAACGGTTACTACCGATAAAGAGACCCGCAGCGATACGGAAGAAATCCTGTTTACCGAGTACGGTCTTTCGGGTCCTGCGGTGATGCAGGTGTCCCGTGTGGCAGGGGATTGGGAACGGCAGAAAAAAGGTGTCTGTACCGTTTCTCTTGATCTGTTCCCCGATATGCGTGAAGGAGAGCTTGTCGCCTTGCTGTCACGCAGAAGGAGCTTAAAGGGCAGGACACTCGAAAACTTCTTTACGGGTTTTCTCAATAAACGCATCGGACAGACTGTAATCCGTGCGGCAGGGCTTTCTTTGGCGGCATCTGCCGATACGCTTACCGATACGGATATTCAAAAGCTGGCCGCTTTGCTGAAAAGCTGGACCTTTGCCGTGCTTGGCACCAAGGGCTTTAACGGTGCACAGGTGACAGCAGGCGGTATTGCCGCAAATGAGTTTTTTGATACCACTATGGAATCCTGTTATCAGCAGGGTATCTTTGCTGCAGGTGAAGTGCTGGACGTAGACGGCGACTGCGGTGGTTTTAATCTGCAATTTGCGTTTGCCTCTGCCGCAGTGGCGGCAGGCGGCATTATACGCCGTTTGAAGGGGAGTGCCGCAAAATGACCAAGCTGCGTGTGTCCTCCCTGCGTATGCCGCTGGACTATACCGCCGCTGCTTTGAAAACGGCGGCAGCGAAGAAAGCGAAAATACGGGAAACGGACATTGTATCACTCAAACAAATAAAAAAATCGGTGGATGCCCGCAAACAGCAAGCGGTGCATTTCACTGTGACGGTCGATTTAGAGATAACAGGGGATGCGACGGCTGTGGCAGCACGGGCAAAAGACCCCGCAGTAACGGTAGCACGTATCACCCCCTATGTTTTGCCGACCGTCTTACCCGAACCGCTAAAAATGCGTCCCGTTGTGGTGGGAAGCGGTCCTGCAGGGCTGTTTGCGGCATTGACCTTGGCGAGAGCGGGCGCTACGCCTGTTCTTTTGGAACGAGGAAGGGATGTAGACAGACGACAAAGAGATGTAGAGACCTTCCGTAAAACAGGGATGCTTGACCCTGTGTCCAATGTACAGTACGGCGAAGGCGGTGCAGGTACCTTTTCAGACGGCAAGCTTAACACCGGCATTAAAGATCCTCGGCTTCGTCACGTGTTGGAAACCTTGGCGGCAATGGGTGCTCCCGAAGAGATTTTATGGCAGGCAAAGCCGCATGTCGGTACTGACAAGCTGCGTGAGACGGTAAAAAACATCCGTAAGGAAATTGAACGTTTAGGCGGCACGGTGCTGTTTGAGCATCAAGTGACCGCTATCACTGTGCGAGACGGAAAATTGACCGCATTGACGGCGGAAACAACTGTGGGAACAAAAGAAATCCCTTGTGAGCAAGCGGTGTTTGCAATCGGTCACAGTGCGGAGGATACCGTGCGGATGTTGTATGAAAACGGCGTGCCTATGGAGCAAAAGCCGTTTGCAGTGGGTGTGCGTATCGAGCATCCGCGCGTAATGATTGACAAAAGCCAATACGGCAACTTTGCGGGACATCCCACGCTGGGTGCCGCTGACTATAAGCTGTCCTGTACGCCTGCGGGCGGCAGAGGGGTATACACCTTCTGTATGTGTCCCGGCGGGGAAGTGGTGGCGGCGGCGTCCGCCCGGGGTCAGTTGGTGGTAAACGGTATGAGCGAGCACGCACGTGATGCCGAAAATTCCAATGCTGCGTTGCTCGTAGGCGTCGGTCCTGCCGATTTTGAAAGTGAGCATCCGCTTAGCGGTTTTGCATATCAAAAGCAGTGGGAAACCGCGGCATTTTCAGTGGGAGGCGGTAATTTTAAGGCGCCTGCACAACTGGTCGGGGATTTTCTCGCTAACCGTGCATCGACGGCTTTGGGTGATGTGTGTCCGTCCTACCTGCCGGGTGTCACGTTGTGCGACCTGCGCGCGTGTTTGCCGACAGTGGTGGTACAGTCGCTAAAGGCGGCGTTGCCGATATTTGGACGGCAAATTGCGGGCTTTGACCGCAAAGACGCGGTGCTGACAGGTATCGAATCCCGCTCATCCTCTCCTGTACGTCTTTTGCGTGATGAGAAGGGTATGAGTGCTGTCGCAGGGATTTACCCTTGCGGTGAAGGTGCGGGATACGCAGGCGGCATTATGTCCGCCGCTGTTGACGGCATCAAATGCGCCGAATGGGTATTGGAGACTATGTAAAAAAACAGCCGAGAGCAAAGCTCTCGGCTGTTTTTTGTTATGTTCAGGAAATCTGTAAGGTAGTAAAGCTGTTGGGTGTTTTGACAACGGTTTTGTTGCCGTCTACCGTGAAACTTACTTCTTTGCCGTCCGCCAATACGTTGGTTGCCTGTACACCGTACATCAGCACCGCTTCTAAAGTGATGCCGTTTACGTTCTGAATGGTATGTACGCCGTTTTCGGTATCGGTGACAAATTCCATAAAGGTATTTTTATCCACATACTGCCGCATGGTGCGTTTTGCATCGGCAGGGGTGGTGAGCAGAACAGGCACGCGACGGCCGTCCGCCATCGAATCGCAGATATGAAGGCTTTCTGCCACATCTAATTTGATGGCGGTGCCTGCACGCAAAAATACGGGGATAGTGTCCCACGGTGCCGCCACCAAAACGGTGCGGTCGCCCTCCTCGCGCGCGGCGGTCCAAAGGTTGTACCAATTTCCCTTGGGGAACTGCACCTTTCGGCACTGTCTGCCCTCGGTGAGTATTGGGGCAACCAGCAATTCATTGCCGAACATATACTGAGTATCTACCGCGGCAAGCGCCTCGTCAGGGAACGCCATAGTCATAGCCGCCATGGTCGGTTCTGCAAAGAGATGTGCGCGGACAGCGGTGCTGTATACGTAATCAAGCATATTTTCGCGCCACCAAAAATGTTTTTGGAAGCAGGTAATGCCCTCGTTGCCGTATTCCCATGGATTGCGCGGCTTGCCGAAACCGTGTGCACGCATAAACGGACTGAAAGTGCCGAATTGTACCCAACGGAGGTACAATTCGGGGGTGCTGTCGCCGTTGCCTCCAGCGATATCGCTACCCCACATATTGTAGCCGGACGCCATAGCGTTAAGGCCGCAATAGTATGCCTGCAAAAGGCCATAAAAGCGAGACGCTTGGTCACCGCCGAATTGGCACGCCTGCGACTGACTGCCGGCACAGCCCGAACGGCTGAACAAAACGTAATCGTCTCCCAGTTGTTCCTCGAAGATTTCACGCATGGTTTTATTATATATGTATGTATGCAGGTTGTGCATGGTGTTGCCGTCCTCGCCGTTATACAGCAGCGCATCGGTGCGGACATACTCGCCGTAATCAAGCATTGCACCCTTGACGCCCCATTTGAAGAACGGCTCGTAGTGCGCTTTGATGACAGGCTTTGCGTTGGGATGGGTATAGTCAAACCAACCGCTGCAATGGGCGGCGGAAATGCGCTTATACCCTTTAGCGGTGACAATAGGCAATGCTTCGGGTTTTTTACTGCCTATCACTTTTTCCACAAAATCTTCGTTCAAATCCCGCGGCAGATACAGTGCGGGTCGGTTCCAACGGAACATACGCATGCCGATAGTGGCGGCAATATCGTATCCTTCCTGTCCTGCTTCGGATGGCGCACCTTCGCCGTAACACGCCGAAATGTGCGGAATGCCCATAGCTTTGTAGCCGTCAATATAGCTTTGGAGTACCTCTTGCCAGGTTTTGCCGTTGATGTTTTCGGCGGGGTTAACACTCCACTGGGTCGAAGCGCCGCCCATCCAGTATTGAAATGCCCACTTGGGCGGTAGAACACAATGACCTGTTAAGTCGGCATAGGACAACAGATTTTCCCGCGGGGTGCGGGTGAATACAAAGAAATCCGCAGTGGGACCGTTGAAATCAAAGCTATATTCGTGCGGCACCGTCTTGCCGAAATCTGCCCACGCACCGTACATGGAGTTGATGAAGAGGGTATATCCCTTGGTGCTGTGCAAAAGGGGTACATTCTTATATGCCTCATTGTGGTCGGCACCGTCGTCACCCCACGGCTCGTGGATGTAGGTATCGGCATTCCAGATGAGCGCGTCGTGTCCTACTTGGTTGAAGGTATTATACCGCTCACCGAGACCGTACAGCGCCTCGCTGTTTTGGAACGCAGACAACAGTTTCACCTTTTTGAGCTTTTTAATTTTGTTGCCGTCAAGTCCGAACAGAATGGAAGCACCATTGAAGGAGAATACCGTTTGGCCGTCAGCATTCAAGATGTCCAGCACGAAACCTAACGTTTCGTCTTTGCGGAACAAAGCGGTTTGCCCATTTGCGGTCATACGGAGAACCTTTTTGCCGCTGTAGGTGATAACCGCGTTATTATCGCACGAAAAAAAGCCTGTTTTTTGCACCAAGCGCACACCGCCGAGTTTTGGGAAGGTCACCGAAAAGGTATAGGTTTTCCCCAATACCTGCGTGCGGATACGTAAAGCGCGCTGTTCCTTTTTAATGGAAGAGACGGTTGTGTTAGCATACCACTCCACCGAAATATTCGGTATTTTTGGACATTCAACATACGCCATAACGATTTCTCTCCTCTGCAAAACGCAATATACATATGTATATATTGTAACATGTAAAGTTTTGAGGCGCAACAAATTGGAGAAAGATGGATGATTTTGTTTACCTTTCGGTTAATAAAACAGTATTAGGATGGCAGAATGCTCTCGCAAAGCAGGACTATGATAAAGCATATGCTGTTGCAAGACAGGCTGTTATTTTGCACATTTTTGACAAGGGGTCAAACCTGCGTTGATAGCCCTTTCTTTTGTGGATGCACCCGAGTTTTTACCGCCGCAGCTTGAAAGGTAATGATACCGTTTGCCTTTTGGGGTTGTGTATACGGTAATGCCGTCGCTGACCAATGGTTTTACTGTGGTTTTCTTTGTGATTACTGTGGTGGCTTTGGTAGTGGTAGACTTTTTAGTAGTTGTTACCTTTGTGGTGGTCTTTTTGGTGGTGGTTATCGTGGTGGTTGTCTGCGTTGTTGTGGTGCTATCAGTTGTTAAAACAGTGGCACTTGTGGTATTGCTTGCTTCGTCATATACAGGCATTTCGCCGCAGCCGCAGAAGGATAATAACAGAGTAAAACCCAAAACAATACCGCAAAGAGCTTTGCAAAAAGCCGACATACGATTATCACCACCCATAAATGATATTGCAAAGCATACCATATACGACGTTAAGATGTCAAGCGGCTTCTTTGCGTACCCAAACTATCCGAAAAAAAGAACAGAGTACCCTTTTGGGCACTCTGTTCTTTTGGCGGAGAGTTAGGGAATCGTGGTTTTGCCGCGAAGTGTGAAGAATACAGCAGTGTGCACGGGCAAAACCTGCGCACCGAGCGAAGCTCGGTGTCTGCAGTTCGAATCCGATCTGTTTCTACAAAGACAAAAAAGGACGCCCAATATGGCGTCCCTTTTTGTCTTGGCGGAGAGTTAGGGATTCGAACCCTAGGTCCCTTTCGGGACACAGCATTTCGAGTGCTGCACCTTCGACCACTCGGACAACTCTCCGTATTCAGTCAAATAAACCCTGTCGGTTTACCGACAGGGTTTATTATATCGACTAATTTCTGAAATGTCAATCCTTTTCGGTCAGTTCCTTGAAAATTGCCACCCAATGCTCCGCAATCAGTGCGTGCCCTGCGGGCGTGGGATGCACACCGTCGAGTGACCAGTGGGAAGCAGGGGCAACATTTTTGATTGCGTCATCAAAAACGTCCTGCAGCGGAACAGTATGCAGGTTATATTTTTTCGCCAAACGACGCACCGCTTCACGACGCAGGGTAACCTCGCCGTTGAAAACGTCCCATTTATCGTCGGTCGCAGGTCCGTGCATCAGGTACGGCTCCATTAACACCACTGTCATATCGGGGCAGTGTTCAAAGGTGAGTTCCAACAGTAAATCGTATACCTTCTCAAACAATTCCGCAGATACACCGTTAGGGTTATCGTTTAACTCATGCCACACATCGTTCACGCCGATGAGAATGGACATATAATCGGGCTTTAAGTTTGTGCATTCCCGTCGCCAGCGGGCTAAAAGGTCTACGACACGATGGCCGCTAACCCCACGGTTGATACATTCGTGTGTCGTGCCGTCTTTGGTAATGGCGGCGGTGGCTAACAGAGCATAGCCCATACCCAGCTTATCGCCACGGCTGCAATCGGTGATAGAATCGCCTTGAAACAGAATACGCATATTCATACTTCCTTTCCGATAACTGCATACAGTATACCACGTGTGTAAAAGCGTGTCTATAGCTGTAGAGGAACAAGTCAATATTTTTCAAAGCACAGCAATACGGCTATATTGTGCTGTATCTAAGCATTCTTTGAAGGAAAAAAGACAGGTTTTTAGGTGATTTTCACTTTTATCAGTTAAAAAAGAGACAAAAAGAAATATAATTTGGTTATTTTGACCAAAAAATAGGGGTTGCAAAGCATCTAATATAGGAGTATAATAAAATTGCAATTATATTATGGAGGGATATCCATGACTGAAAAACAATTAAAAGCGGCATTGGAAACAAAATTGTTACATCAGTTCTCGGTACAGCCCGAAAACGCAACCAACGAGCATTTGTATAATGCACTCGTATTGGTGTTGCGTGACGAGATGCGCCAGAACCGTATCAAATATGTTTCCGAAACCCACAAGCAGAATGCGAAGCAGGTATATTATCTGTGTATGGAATTCTTAATGGGTCGTTCGCTCAAAAATACGTTGTACAACTTGAATCT
>JAZNXY010000124.1:0-23574 GCA_045594105.1 Acutalibacteraceae bacterium
AACGGTGTAGATTTTGATACCTATTTTGACAACTATCCCAATGCGGAAGGGTATTTCGGCAAATACGGCGGTGTATACGTAGACGATAAGCTGAAGGCGGCAATGAAGGAGATTACCGAAGCGTATTACTCTATCTGCCAATCCAGAAAGTTTATTGCCGAGCTGCGTCGTATCCGCAAGGAGTTTCAGGGCAGACCGACCCCTGTTTCCCACCTGGAACGTTTGTCTGATGCTCTGGGCGGTAAAGTGCAGTTGTACGCTAAACGTGAGGACTTGAACCACTCCGGTGCACATAAGCTTAATCACTGTATGGGCGAAGCACTGCTTGCCAAGTATATGGGCAAAAAGAAGGTTATCGCTGAAACAGGCGCCGGTCAGCACGGTGTGGCGCTCGCTACCGCAGCGGCATATTTCGGTTTGCAGTGCGATATTTATATGGGCTCTGTAGATATCGCCAAGCAGGCGCCTAACGTTGCCCGTATGAAGATTTTGGGTGCGAACGTCATTGAGGTTACCCACGGTCTTAAGACCTTAAAAGAAGCGGTTGATGCGGCATTTGACGCATACAGCAAAGAATACAAGGATGTTATTTACTGCATTGGCTCGGTGTTGGGTCCGCATCCCTTCCCGATGATGGTGCGTGATTTCCAGAGTGTTGTCGGTATCGAAGCGAGAGAACAGTTTATCGATATGACAGGTCATTTGCCGAGCACTATTGTTGCGTGTGTCGGCGGCGGCAGTAATGCGGCGGGTCTGTTTGCCGGCTTCCTTAACGATCCTATCGATATTTACGGTGTAGAGCCGCTCGGCAGAGGCGAAAAGCTGGGTGACCATGCCGCATCTCTCAAATACGGCACCGAGGGAATTATGCATGGCTTTAACAGCATTATGCTGAAAGACGAAAACGGCGATCCTGCCCCCGTATATTCGGTGGCAAGCGGTCTGGACTATCCCTCTTCGGGTCCCGAGCACGCCTTCTTGCAGGAAATCGGTCGTGTCAAATATGACGTTATTAACGATGAGGAAACCATTGATGCGTTCTTCAAGCTGTCTCGTATGGAGGGCATCATTCCTGCTATCGAAAGTGCTCACGCAGTAGCTTACGGTATGAAGCTTGCCAAACGTATGGAACACGGCTCGGTGCTTATCAATCTGTCCGGTCGTGGTGATAAGGATATGGACTACGTTATCGAAAACTACGGTATTCGTTAAAAAACACAAAAAACTGCTATCAGAACGCCCGCAAGAGTTCCTTGCGGGCGTTCTTTTGGGTCTTTTGCACAAATATTGTGGATTTTTTTGGCATTGAAAACCGTAAAAGTGCTATTTTCACATTGTTTTTTATGGTTTTATTTGGTAAAATAAACATAACAAAGTAGGGAAATGCCTTGTGAGAGAGAAAGGGTGTTTTTTATGGGATATTCGGGTTGTCCGCATATGCCGGAATTTGATGTACAGTGGTGCAATTCCACGGCGGTCACTTCTATTCAAAAACAGGAAAAAACTTTTGTGGTTCGTGTGAAAATTGGTACAAAAACACGCACTTTGGCGGTGACGTTCCCCAAGGTCGGCGGTGTACGTTTCACCGAAACCGAGGGCTTCTTTAAATATGATGACACTTTGTCGATTACATACAGCGGCAAGAAGAATCTGCGTGCTGCGGCAGGAGATACCGCTGTCGTATTCCGGAAGGATGACGTAAAGGGCTTTTTACTGGACGTGCAGAAAAACGGCAAAACGGTATTGTCGCTGGACGGTGAAAGCTTTGCGTTTGGCTTTGTCGGCAATAAAATCAAAAAGCAGAAAAAGATTAAGTTCACTGCACCGTTTGCAGACGGCGAAATGCTGTACGGGTTAGGTGAGAGATATAACAAATTTAATCAGGTTGGTTGCCGTGCTTATTTATGGAACTTGGATACTGCGTTCGGTAAAGATGCGCAGGAAAGTTATCAGAACATTCCGTTGCTGCACAGCACCGCAGGATATACGTTGTTCTTTAACAATACCTACGGCGGTCGGGCGGATTTTGGTGTAGAGAAAGCAAATGTATACACGTTTGATTATTTGGGTACGGCGTTTGACCTGTTTGTATTTACCGGTACGCCGCTTGAAAATCTGGATTGCTACACCACTATTACGGGTCGTCCTATTTTGCCGCCTAAGTGGGCATATCAGTACTGGATGGGCGGTGGTTTAGGCGCGTGGATGTACGAAGGCAGAAGCTTTGCCGAAAATCTGCGTGAATATTTGGACGGCTATGCGGCAATGGGCATTAAACATGTTGCCGCTTGCTACGGTGAATCCGGCCCTTGTAAGACACCGGAGTGCTATGAAATGCTTAAAGAATCCGGTTGTCGTATGCATTTCTGGAATCATCCGAGCTTGGCACAGGAACATGGTTTGCGTGTAGAGGGTGACGATTTCGAGCGTGAAGGCAAAACGGCGCAAGAACACGTGACCTACGTCGGCAAAAAAATATACGGCAGTGATGCGTTGGAAGACCAACCGTATCCGCAGGAAAAGAAAAACGGAAAATGGATTATTCCGAGCACGTGGTTTGATTTTACACATCCCAATGTCGGTAAACTGCTGGAAAAACGCTTCGAGCGCTATTTCAAGCTCGGTCTGAAAGGCGCTATGGTAGATTTCGGTGAGTTTATCAAACCTGAGTGGAAATTGCACAGTGGTGAGATGGGCGAAACCGCACATAACCAGCATGCCTATTGGTACGGCAAAGCGATGTTTGAAACGTTCCATAAATACTGTGGCGACGACCATGTGCTGTACCAGCGCGCAGGATGTGCAGGCAGCCAGCATTGGACGGTAAACTTCGGCGGCGACCAGTCCGGCAACCCGAAGGGCCTTAATCAGGCGCTGGCGGGTCTTGTGACTTCTGCGGCGTCCGGTATGCCGACCTGGGGCAGCGATATTGCAGGACTTGGCGGTGTACCTACCAACGAAACCTATGTCCGCTGGCTCCAGCACGGTACGTTCAGCCCGATTATGCGTGCACACGCAGGTGGTGGCCGTCCCGGCTCTAATCCATGGAACTACGGCGATACCGCGATTTCCGAATTCAAAAAACTGTATTGGTGGCGTGAAAATATGCTGCCCTACATTTACAGTCACGCAGTGAATGCACATAAGACGGGCTCTCCCATTGCGTACCCGTTGGTACTGCTGTTCCCCGAAGATAAAGCGGCGGTAGCAGAAGATCAGTATATGTTCGGTACGGAATTGCTGGTAGCACCTGTGACTATTGATCATCTGAACTGGCGTATGGTGAAATTCCCGAAAGGAAAATGGTTTAATCTGTGGACGGGCGAAATGACAGACGGCGGCAGAGAATTGTATGTGTCTGCACCCATTAATACCATTCCCGTGTATCTGCGTGAAGGTGCCGTTATGGTTTTGGAATTGCCTGCAGAAACACTGAAACCTTGCGAAAATATGGATGAAGTGCCGCGCGTAGATGCATTGTTGGTTGCACCGACCACCGTCAAACGTGAACTGGTACACAACGTGGATAAAGATACTGCCTATACCTTTGTTACTGAAAAAGTAGCAGACGAAACGGTGACCGTGACCAATAAGGACGGTTTTGATGCAAAAGCGGTATTGGTATGCGGCGTTGAAGCGAAGAAAGTATTGGTAGACGGCAAAGAAGTGGCATTCACCACTGAAGATAATAAAACGACCGTACGTGTTGACGGCGGCTTTAAAACAGTACAGGTTTGGTAAATGAACATATAAAGGGAGAGAAATGTTATGGCATACAGTAAATGTCCGAAAATGCCGGTGATTCCGGTGGAATGGCAGACAAACACAACGGTGACCTCGGTGCAGAAAGGCGCAGATGCCTTTGTGTTCCGCACCAAAGCAGGTGGCAAGGCATTCAGCTTCGCAGTAACCTTCCCGAAGGTTGGCGGTGTACGCATCACCGAAAGCAAAGGTTTTTTTGACAGTGCCGATAACTATCCGGTTACCTATAGCGGGAAAAAGGTGCTGAAAATCAGCGGCGGCAAAGAGACCGTTCTCTTTAGCAGGGATGAAGAAAAGACATTCCTGCTGCAGATCGTCGGCAAAGACGGTAAGCCGGTGTTTGTTTTAGATGGTAACAGTATCGAATTCGGCTTTGCAGGCAACAAAATCAAAAAGGTTAAAAAGGTGAAATTCAACATCGCTTTCACCAACGATGAAATGCTGTACGGTCTCGGTGAACGTACCAACACGTTAGACCAGGTTGGCCACGATGTGATGACCTGGAACGTGGATACCGCTATTCACAATCCCAATGGCGACAACGGCAAAGACCATAACGAAGCATATAAAAACGTTCCTGTGTTGCATAGCACCAAAGGATATTGCTTGTTTGTCAACTCTATGTACGCAGGTTGGTATGATTTCGGTAAGACCGTACCGAATGTATACAGTCTTGATTTCAACGGTCCTACAACCGATCTCTTTGTGTTTACAGGCACGCCTAAGGAAAACCTCAAATCCTATACCGATTTGACCGGACATACCATTGTTCCGCCGAAATGGACCTTCCAGTATTGGATGGGCGGCGGCGCACCGCAGTGGAGAAATCCCGAAGATCCTCAGGATAAGGAATATTACAAAACCTGCTTCCGTAACTATATCCAGGGGTATGCAGATTTAGGTATTCATCACATTGCGGCTTGTTACGGTGAAGGACAGCCCTCTCTGAATAAGGAAGGTTACGAAATTGCCGCAGAACACGGTATTCGTATGCTGGTTTGGAATCACCCGAGTTTAAATATGGACTTTTGTAAAGAAGTACTCGGCACCGATGACTGGGCGCTTCTGCCTCGTATTACCGATAAACACAATAAGCCCGCAAAGGTGGAAACGGGCGGTCCCTGGATTGACTTTACCAACCCCAATACCATTATCGCTTTGCGTGCACACTATAAAAAATACTTCGATTGGGGCCTCAAAGGCGCTATGATCGACTTTGGCGAATTCGTACCTGCGGATGCGCTGATGTGGAACGGCAAAGACGGTAACGCTATGCATAACGAGCATTCCTATTGGTATGCGAAGGTTATGAAACAGCTCTTCGACGAAAACTGCGGCGATGACTATATCCTGTTCGAACGCTCTGCTTGTGCAGGCAGCCAGGGCTTTGTTGCCAACTTCGGCGGTGACCAGGCGGCACGTTTCTATGGCTTGAAACAGGCATTCTACGCAGGTCTTACCATTGGTGCTTCCGGCTTTAATATCTGGGGCAGTGATATTGGCGGTTACCACGGTACGCCTACCCCCGAATTGTTTATGCGTTGGATGGCATACGGTGCGTTCAGCCCGATTATGCGTTCGCACGGTATCGGCATGGAACGCAACCCGTGGGCGTATGGCGAACAGGCCACCGAGTTCTTTAAGAAGCTCTACTGGTGGCGTGAAAATATGCTGGATTATATGTACAGCAACGCCATTAACAGCCACTATACCGCAGAACCGATGATGCGTGTGATGGCTATCGAATTCCCCGAAGATGAGTTTGCTAAGGTGGATACCCAGTATATGTTCGGTTCCGAGCTGCTGGTTGCTCCCGTTATCGAAGAGGGTCGCCGCTGCAAGATGGTTGCCTTCCCGAAAGGTAACTGGGTTGACCTGTGGACCGCTCAAAACTATGCAGGCGGTCGTAAGGCAATGGTTGAGGCGGATTACGATGTGATTCCCGTGTATCTCCGTGCCGGTGCCGCTATGGTGCTGAACGTTACCGAAAGTCTTGAAATCTGCGAGAATATGGAGGATAAGAAGGTCGTGAAAGCCCTTCTTACTACCCCTGCAGACGCAAAACGTGAGGTTGTGCATTATACCGATAAGGATAATAAGTACACCTTCTTGACAGAAAAACAAGCTGACGAAGCGGTAACCGTTACCAACAAGGACGGTCTTGCACTCGAAGCGGTATTGGTATACGGTGTGGAAGCCACCCGTGTTATTGCGGACGGCAAAGACGTTGCTTTTACTGTGGAAAACAACAAAACCAAAGTGCTTCTGCCGGATGGCTTTAAGGAATTGGAAGTATTTTAAGAGAAAACCGCGAGGATGTTTCCTCGCGGTTTTTCGTTGTAAAAAACGATGCGAGATTGACAGAAACCTATAAAAAGAGTATACTAATATGGAATATATGTAATGAAAGGGGCGTGTCGGTTGTGAAAGCGAAAATTGCGGTACTGCTGCTTGTGTTATCATTGCTTTTGTGCGGATGTATGGATATTGAATCGTATTTACAACCGCCGCACCCCGAAGGACAGCAGCAGGCGGTGTATACTGCCTTGACACAAGCATTGTCTCGCGGCGAAACAGGTGACGTCTATACATTGAAATATGCCTCGGTAAACAACACCTCTTCTGCATTTGTGATGCTGAACGCAGACGGCAATCTGACGCAAAAGGACGATGCTGTGCTTGCGGTGGCATTTTATACGCCACGTGGCGGAGAACGTGTGTATCTTGCACTACTGCGCCGTGAACAAAGCGGTTGGGAAACGGTGACCTACGTAAAAGGGGAAGGTACCGATTTGCACACTGCAGCGGTGGCGGATTTGGACGGAGACGGCACCACGGAGCTGTTGCTTGGCTGGGATTTGTTCAGCCAGGAATATCAGTTGAGCATTTATCGTTTGGATGAAACCCTGCATGCTGTGAAAGACGTGGGCAGATATACCGCATTTCTGACAAAGGATATGGATGCGGATGCGAAGGATGATATTTTGCTGTTACATATCGGTGACGGCACTACGGCCACCCTTTGCCGATATGAAAACAAAAGTGTTACGGTAGTGGATACTGTGTCCTTGCGTGACGATGTACGCAGCTTTGAAAAGCTGTTCGCAGGATATACCACAAGTGGTGATGACGGCGTCTATATGGATGTCAGATTGGCGGCCGATACGTATGCAACGCTGTTGGTATATTGGAACGGAACAAACCTGTGTGCACCGCTGTTTAATACCGAGACCGGCAATGCCATGGTGGCAGACCGTATCCCTGCGGTTTCGGTGATGGATGCAGACGGCAACGGTGTTCCCGAAATCCCTGTGACCACCCGCTTGGCAGACGGTGAACAAGCCAAGCCCGAAGAAACGTGGCGTTGGCTTACCGAATGGTATACGTGGGATGTGGCGAGTGGCACGGCCGTGCGGCAGTTTGGCAGTATTGTCAACAGTGCTGACGGATATAGTGTTGAGCTGGAAGAGGACTGGATCGATGCGGTGGTCACCCGTTATGATACACAAACGTGTACCTTGTGGCTGGACTATAAGACGACGGAAGGTATGCAGCCGTTTTTGGCTATACAGAACACCGCCGCTTTGCGTAACCCCGTTTCACCTGCTGAAGGGTATACGTTTGAAATGCTGCCGGGTAGCTTGCCGCTGAAAATATGGTACGAAAGTGAAACACCGTTTCATCTGACTACCGAGAAGGTCAGCTATATGCTGGTGGAACTGTAAGGAGGCGGTAATTTGAAGCACATATTGGTTTGTGAGGACGAAGCCGCTATCCGTGAGTTTGTTGTGTTTAACCTGCAACGAGCGGGCTATACCGTTTTGGCGGCTGATAGCGGAGAAAAGGCGTTAGAGCTGTACGAAGCAGCAGCCGAGCCGATAGATATTGCACTGCTGGATGTCATGCTGCCGGGGATAGACGGCTTTACCGTTTGTGAACGGCTGCGTGAAAAGAATGCTGCTATCGGAATTGTCATGTTAACGGCTCGTTCGCAGGAAGCCGAAAAAATTATGGGCTTGCAGAAGGGCGCTGACGATTATGTGACAAAGCCCTTCAGCCCTGCGGAACTGGTGGCACGTGTGGAAGCATTGTACCGTCGTGTACAGGTTGCCCATGAGAAAAACGAGACGCTGGTACGTGGTGATTTTGTTTTGGATATGCACAGCCACGTGTTGCGTGTAAAGGACACCCCTGTGGAACTGACCCAAACGGAGTTTCAGATATTGGAGTTTTTCTTTTTGCATCCGCAAATGTGTCATAAACGGGAAGCTATCATACAACACGTGTGGGGAGATGCCTATGTGGGCGATCCGAAAGTGGTGGATGTCAATTTGCGTCGTCTGCGTATGAAGATAGAAAAAGATCCTTCCGCACCGAGACACCTGATTACCGAGTGGAAAAAGGGATATAAGTGGGAGGACTGAAAGGAGGAACGGTATGGCTGTCAAGAGAAGTATGACAAGACGTTGGATGCTGTATGGCTTTTCGGTGATTGCCGCCGTTCTGTTGGCAGTCGGCTGTGTGCTGTCCGCTCTGGTGTATAATTATTATCGACGTGGCGTAGCTTCGTTTTTGGAGGAGCGGGCGACGGTGTATCGACGTTCTGCAGTGTTCGAAACGGTGACAGCGGACACCTGGAAGGATGTTGCGTTTTTTTGCGTGGATACTTTTGACAGCAAGGAAAAAATGGAACTGCAGGCGCTGTCGGATAAAGGTGCTGTGCTGGCTTCTTCGACAGGGTTTATGCCGCTGGGCACCGATACGGTTATCGATTTTAAGGCGGCACAGGCCGCAGACGGTACCTATATCCGTGATATGCGCAACGTGTCGGGCGAGCATGTAATGGCACTTACCGTTGTGGAAACCGAAAAGGATGGTACAGCGATAGGTGCTTTGCGGTACGTTGTCAGTATGCGACGGATTGACCGACAGATCGGGCTGTCGGTTTTTGCAATCGGCAGTACGGTGCTGTTGGTATTGTTCTTTACGGCTTTGGTGAGCTTTTATTTTATTCGTTCCATTGTGCATCCTGTAGAGGAAATCGGCAGAGCGGCACGGCGTATCGCAAAGGGTGAATATGCGTACCGTGTTGCCAAATACAATAATGACGAGTTGGGTGAGCTGTGCGACACTATTAACTATATGGCAGCGGAAATTGAACGTGCGGAGCAGATGAAAAACGACTTTATTTCCTCTGTTTCCCATGAACTGCGTACACCGCTTACCGCTATCCGTGGTTGGACAGAAACCTTGCAGAGCGTTGGTGATGAGGACCCTGCCTTGATGCAAAGGGGTATGACAATCATTGCGGAAGAAACCGATCGCCTGAGCGGTATGGTGGAGGAGCTGCTGGACTTCTCCCGTATGCAAAGCGGAAAACTTACGCTGCAGTTTGATACGGTGGATTTGGTGGCTTTGGTGGAGGAGACGGTGTTTCTGTTCCGTGACAGAGCGGAGAAGCAGGGCGTTTTTCTGCGCTTGGCGGGGAAGGGCAGCTTGCCGCTTGTCAGCGGTGACAGCGACCGCTTGAAGCAGGTATTTATCAATGTGCTGGATAATGCCATTAAGTACAGCGACGCCGGTGATACCGTGCGTGTGGATTATGCTGTGGTAGGTAAAAATGTACAGGTAGTGGTGGGTGATACGGGAAAAGGTATTGCACCGGAGGACCTGCCTCACGTAACGCAGAAGTTCTATAAGGCGGATGTCACCCGCCCGGGTTCGGGTATCGGCCTGGCGGTGTCGGAGGAAATCGTACGTGGTCATGGCGGCACTATGGAAATTGACAGTAAATTGTCGGTGGGTACCGGCATCATTATAAATTTGCCTATCAGAAAGGATTAAACCATGAGTGAAAACAAAGAGATGAAAAAGACGTCTATTGGCGGTCAGGCACTGATAGAAGGTGTGATGATGCGTGGCCCCGAGGTCACCGCAATGGCGGTAAGGCACACATCCGGCGAAGTAATTGTGGAGGAATGGGGCACCGAAGGTGTCAGCAAACCCAAATGGATGAAGCTGCCGTTTATTCGTGGTATCTTTAACTTCATTGATTCCCTGCGTTTCGGGTATAAGGCGCTGATGCGTTCTGCAGAGCTCAGCGGCCTGGAGGAAATGGAAGAGGAAGGCGAGCTGCCGGGGTGGTTTATGAACACCTTGATGGTGCTGTCGGCAGTATTGGGTGTGGTTATTTCGGTGGTGCTGTTTATCTGGCTGCCTGCTTTTCTGTTCCGCCTGCTCTCTCGCAGTGTTCCCGCACTTGACAATGCGATAGTCCGTGGTGTTTTTGAAGGCGTACTTCGCATTTTGCTGTTTGTGGGATATGTGGCGATTATCTCCTTGATGAAGGATATCAAACGTGTGTTTATGTATCACGGTGCGGAGCATAAAACGATTTTCTGCTATGAAAAGGGCTTGCCGCTGACGGTGGAAAATGTGCGTGAGCAATCCCGTTTTCACCCTCGCTGCGGCACCTCGTTTATGATTCTGATGCTGCTGGTCGGTATGGTAGTGTCTATGCTTATCCCGAATATGCATTCGGTGTTGCGTACTGCTGTTAAATTGCTGACCTTGCCGGTGGTGGTAAGTGTTGGGTATGAGCTTATCAAATTGGCAGGCAGAAAGGACAACGCTTTCACACGTTTCATTTCCAAACCCGGTGTGTGGATGCAGCATCTGACCACCAAAGAACCCGAAGACGCCATGATAGAATGTGCGATTGCGGCTATGGAAAAGGTGCTTCCCGAAGATGTGGAGGCGGATCGGTGGTAACCTATCAATCGTTGCTGGCGGATATCACTGCACGTTTTACGGCAGACGGCCTGGAAGATGCCGCATTTGATGCTCGCTGCATTTTAGAGGATATCGGCGGTATGCCGCACGACATATTGCCGCCTGCTGTTGCTGTGCCGACAGAGCGGATAGCGGCGATAGAAACCGCTGTTGTCCAACGCCTGCAGGGTAGACCGTTGCAATACATACTCGGCGAATGGGACTTTTTATCTTTGCGTTTGTGTGTCGGAGAGGGCGTACTGATTCCCCGACAGGATACCGAAATCCTGTGTGAAACGGTGGCGGAGGCCTTACATACGGTGCCTGCGCCACAGGTGTTGGATCTTTGTGCAGGCAGCGGCTGTGTAGGTCTCGGTATTGCTTCGCTGTCACCGCATGTGACGGTGACGGCATTGGAAAAATCCAAAGATGCCTTTGTGTATTTGGAGAAAAACATCAAACGGTATCCCTCGTTATCTGTCAGTGCGGTGGCAGGAGATATGCTTACCGACCATGTACAGTTTACGGATGTGTACGATGCGATTGTGTCCAATCCACCCTATATTCCGACCGGTGACCTTGACCACTTGATGCGAGAAGTGCAAAATGAGCCGTCAATGGCACTGGACGGCGGTGAAGATGGGTTACGCTTTTACCGTGCCATTTGCACCCATTGGGTGCCGAAATTGAAGGCGGGCGGCTTGTGTGCGGTGGAAATCGGCTTTGACCAAGGCGAACAAGTGTACCATTTGTTCGGTAAATCGGGTCTGGAGGCGTGCCGTATTATTAAAGATTACGGTGGAAATGACCGTGTAGTACTGGGATATCGGCGATAATTCCGAATTTTTCAAAAAATAAGAACGAATGTTCGATTTTTTCGGAAAAACTATTGATTTTTCTGAAAAAGCGGTGTATACTGTGTGAGACGATAAGGTTTTTTGAGAAAGGAACAGATGAAATGGCAGAGAAAAAGACGACAGCAAAAGCGGCAGCAGCGGCAGACGAAAGAAAGAAAGCGTTAGATGCGGCACTGCAGCAGATTGAAAGAAATTACGGTAAAGGCGCAGTGATGCGTCTCGGTGAGCATCGCGGTATGCAGATTGACAGTATTTCTACGGGATCGCTGGCTTTGGATGCGGCACTTGGTGTCGGCGGCTTGCCTCGTGGCAGAATTATTGAGATTTACGGTCCCGAAGCTTCGGGTAAAACCACCCTTGCACTGCACGCAGTAGCGGAAGCACAGAAAAAAGGCGGCGAAGCGGCATACATTGACGTGGAACACGCCCTTGATCCCGTATATGCCCGTGCACTCGGCGTGGATGTGGATTCTTTGTTGGTGTCCCAGCCCGATGCCGGCGAACAGGCACTTGAAATTATGGAAGCACTGATTCGTTCGGGTGCTGTGGATATTGTGGTACTGGACTCGGTGGCGGCACTGGTACCCCGTGCGGAAATCGAAGGCGAAATGGGGGATAGCCACGTTGGTTTGCAGGCACGCCTGATGTCGCAGGCGATGCGTAAGCTGGCACCTGTTATCGCAAAATCCAATTGTATTGCCATTTTCATTAACCAGCTGCGTTTGAAGGTCGGTGTGGTATACGGCAATCCCGAAATCACTTCCGGCGGTAACGCACTGAAATATTATGCGTCGGTCCGTCTGGACGTGCGCCGTACCGAAACCTTAAAAAGCGGTGGCGAAGCTATCGGCTCGCACACCCGTGTAAAGATTGTGAAAAACAAGGTGGCACCGCCCTTCAAGGAGGCGGAGTTTGATGTCATTTACGGACAGGGTATCTCCCGTGACGGCGAGCTTATCGATTTGGCTGTCAAATTGGATATTATCCAGAAATCTGGCGCCTGGTTCTCCTACAAAGAGGACCGCTTAGGGCAGGGAAGAGACAATACAAAGGAATATCTGCGTAATCATCCTGAACTGTTTGCGGAAATTGAAGCACAGGTCAAGGAGGGCTTGCCGCGTCTGAATCCGCAGAAAAACTTTGCGGCACCCGCACCGCAGCCGGTAGAAATCCCGATTGAAGCGGCGGCGAAGGTGTCTGCTCCTGCGGCAAAGGCACAGATAGATATTGTTGTTGATGACGAGTGAAAAAGATGAAAAGGCGGCTGTATGCCGCCTTTTTCTCGTGTGGTGAGTAATACATGAAAATTACCGATAAAAAGAAAATACGCAGTGCACAGTATGTACTGTCCTTTGATACGGATGACGGGTTTACGGTGACGGTGGATGCCGCTACCTTTGATGAGTCGTATTATTTTGTCGGCAGAGAAATTACCGAGCAGGAATTAGAGGATTTGCTTGCTTTGTCCCGCAAAAACCGCACCCGTTCCCGTGCACTGTACTATCTTTCCGGCAGAGATTATGCCAAAAAGGAGCTGGAACGTAAGCTTTGTCGCTCCTCCGACAAGGAAACTGCGGCGGCGGTGGTGGAACGGTTGGAAGAGGTCGGATTGGTGGATGACGGCGCGTATGCCGAGCGTATGGCACGCAGCTATGCCAATTACCGCCTGTATCCACGGCGGCGTATTTTGTCAGCACTGCGGGAGAAAGGTGTGTCTCGGGAGGATGCCGAACATGCGTTGGAACAACTCGAAACCGACGATTTACAAGTTGCACTTGCACTCTTGCGAAAAAAATATTATAATAAGCTGCAAACTGTTGAAGACCGTCAAAAAGTTGCCGCTGCTCTGGCACGTAGCGGCTTTGGTTTTGATACGGTAAAAAAGGCGATAGAGATTGTTGCTGCGGAGTGTATGGAGGAAACGTAACAAAGTATGGCTATAAAAGTAGGTATGGTATCGCTCGGTTGTCCGAAAAATCAGATGGATGCTGAATTGATGCTGGCATCCTTGTATGAGGCGGGAATGGAAATCACTGCTGACAGCGGCTTGGCAGACGTTGTGGTAGTAAACACCTGCGGCTTTATTGAGGATGCAAAAAAGGAAGCGATTGAAAATATTTTAGAGTTTGCTGCCCTGAAAAAAGAAGGCCGCATCCGTGGCATCGTTGTGACCGGATGTATGGCACAGCGGTACGGACAAATGGTGGCGGAAGAGTTGCCCGAATGTAATGCGGTATTGGGTCTTGGTGCGAACCGTGACATCGTCAAAGCGGTCAAAACCGCCTATGCAGGCGGTAGTATGCAGAGCTTTCCGTCGCTGGACAACTGGGTGCTTGACGGCAAACGCATACAGTCTACACCGCATTATTTTGCCTATTTACGTATTGCTGACGGCTGTGATAATCGCTGTACATACTGTGCAATTCCGCTGATTCGTGGTGGCTTGCGTAGCCGTAAACAAGAAAATATCCTTGCTGAAGCAAAAGCACTTGCAGCGGCGGGGGTGAAGGAGATAGTGGTGATTGCACAAGACCCCACCGTATATGGCGAAGACATTTACGGTGAACGGCGGTTGCCTGCATTGCTGACAGAGCTTTGCCACATTGATGGCATTGCTTGGATACGTCTTTTGTATTGCTATCCCGAACATATTACCGATGATTTGCTGCAGGTTATGGCAAAGGAACCGAAAATAGTCAAGTACCTCGATATGCCGATACAGCACGCATCGGGGAAGGTGCTGCGTACGATGAACCGTAAAGCGGATAAAGAAACGCTGACGGCACTCATTCATCACATTCGTGAAACGGTGCCCGGCATCACCCTGCGCACCACCGTTATGGTGGGTTTCCCGGGTGAAACGAGGGAAGATTTCGAGCAGCTGTCGCAATTTGTCGGGGAGGTCAGGTTTGACCGGCTCGGCTGTTTTACCTATTCTCCCGAAGAGGGAACACCTGCGGCAACCTTGCCCGACCAAATACCCGAAAAGGAAAAACAAAAACGCTGTGACCATATTATGGAAAAACAGGCACATATCGTAGACGCATTGGAAGAAGCACAGCTTGGTACAACCGTTACTGTGCTTGTCGAGGGCTATGATCGTCTGGCGGAAAGTTGGTTTGGTCGCAGTGCAGCACACGCACCCGAAATCGACGGCAATATTTTCTTCTCGGCACCGCAGGGAATGCGTCTTCAAACGGGTGACTTTGTCAATGTGAAAATAACCGACCGTATGGATTGGGATCTGATAGGAGAGGTATGCGATGAATCTGCCGAATAAACTGACCGTGGTGCGTATTGTGCTGGCACCTGTCTTTTTGCTGTTGCTGACCGTTGATTTTCCGTTTCATAATTTGATTGCGGGCATTGTTTTCGGCATTGCCGCTTTTACCGATATGTTGGACGGGAAAATTGCTCGTAAGCATAACCTTATCACGAATCTTGGTAAGTTTTTAGATCCGCTTGCGGATAAAATGCTGACTACCGCTGCCTTTATCGGTTTTTTGGCGGCAGGACACCTTGACGTGTGGGCAGTAATGCTGATTTTAACCCGTGAGTTTATGGTGACCTCGGTACGTCTGCTTGCCGCCAAAGACGGCAATGTGATTGCCGCCAGTATGGCAGGCAAGGTGAAGACCGTGATGCAGTTTGTGGCAATCATTTATATGATTGCGGCACTGGAGGTGTGCAGCTGGCAGAACACCTTACTGCTCGGTGTGTTGCCCGACCTTTTTTACAGTGCTTTGCTGCTTGTCGGCAGGGTGCTTGTGTGGGTGTCTGTGTTCTTCACCATTCAATCGGGTGTGCAGTACGTGTGGAACGGCAGAAAATATTTTACCGATAATTGAAAAAAGTGTAGACTTTTTGGGAAAACTTATATATAATATGGTAGAAATGCAATCGGCAGGAAAAGTATGTGTTTGTCGGTATGACAGAGAGAAGGCGTCATGGCTGAAAGCGCCTTTGATATACGGAACACAAAAATGCACCTGACGGCAGAGCGAGGGAAAGCAGTATCTCGCTTCGGTTGCCCCGTTATCGGCTTTTTGAGTAATAAATCGGAGTGGAACCGCGAACTTTCGCCTCCGACAGCTTTGGCTGTCGGAGGCGTTTTGTTATCATAGGGGGTTGTATGCTTAAGAGAATGATAGAGGATATCCGCACGATCCGTGAACGGGATCCTGCGGCACGGTCAGCATTGGAAGTAATGCTGTTGTATAATGGCTATAAGGCCGTGCGTTCGCATCGTTTGGCGAACTTTTTTCAACGTCACGGCTTTCGGTTGCTTGCACGGTGGATTTCCCAACGATGCGTTTGGCGCACCAATATCGAAATTCATCCCGCCGCAACCATTGGCAGACGGTTTTTTATTGACCACGGCACAGGCGTGGTTATTGGTGAGACCACCGAAATCGGCGACGATTGTACCATTTATCAGGGCGTAACCCTGGGAGGTACAGGCAAGGACAAGGGTAAACGTCATCCTACCCTCGGTAATCACGTGATGGTAGGCGCAGGTGCTAAAGTGCTTGGCCCCATTCATATCGGTAATAACGTGCGTATTGCGGCAGGTGCGGTGGTGCTCAGCGACATTCCCGATAACTGTACAGCGGTGGGTATTCCCGCAAAGGTTGTACGCCGCAACGGTGAAAAGGTGGAGGATCTCGACCAGATACACATTCCCGACCCTGTGGCACAGGAGCTCGAACGGCTCAACGATGCGGTTGAAAGCTTAAAACGGCAAATTGAAAACATTTAAGTTTGGAGGAAATAGACTATGGGTATCAAGCTGTTTAACACCATGACAAGACAAAAGGAAGATTTTATTCCGATTGAAGAAGGGAAAGTACGGCTGTATGCGTGCGGCCCTACCGTATATAACTTCATTCACATCGGCAACGCACGTCCGCTGTGTATTTTTGACGTGCTGCGTCGTTATATGGAATGGCGTGGCTATGAGGTGAACTTTGTACAGAACTTTACCGATATTGATGATAAGATTATCCGTCGTGCGAATGAAGAGGGTACTACTTTTGACGTTATTTCCGAAAGATATATTGTGGAGTTTGAAACCGATGCGAGAGGCCTTGGTGTAAAGCCGGCGACCACCCATCCGCGTGCTACCGAAAATATCGATGAGATTCAAAGCATTATCGCAGGCCTTATTGAAAAGGACTATGCGTATGTTTCTGAGAACGGTGACGTGTATTTCCGCACCCGTAAGGATGCAGGATACGGTAAGCTGTCTCATCAGCCGATTGATGATCTGGAATCGGGTGCACGTATTGCTGTAGGTGAACAAAAGGAAGATCCGCTGGACTTTGCTCTGTGGAAAGCGGCAAAGCCGGGTGAGCCGTTCTGGCCTTCTCCGTGGAGCGACGGCCGTCCCGGCTGGCATATCGAATGCTCCGCAATGGCACGCCGTTACCTCGGTGAGACCATTGATATTCACGGCGGCGGACAGGATTTGATTTTCCCGCACCACGAAAACGAAATTGCACAGAGCGAATGCTGTAACGGTGTGCCGTTTGCACGCTACTGGATGCATAACGGTTACATCAACGTTGATAACAAGAAGATGTCCAAATCCTTGGGCAACTTCTTTACGGTGCGAGATGTGGCGGCAACCTACGGCTATGAACCGATTCGTTTCTTCCTCATTTCTTCTTCCTACCGCAGTCCTATTAACTATAATGCGGAGATTATCGAACAGTCTGCGGCGGCACTTGACCGTTTGTATAATTGTAAAAACGGATTGGAATTTGCTGCTAAAAATGCACCTGCCGGCGAAGCGGATGCAGCGTTCCTGGAGAAGCTGGAAGCAAGACGCAATCAATTTATTGTTGCTATGGATGATGACCTGAATACCGCAGACGGTATTGCGGCTCTGTTTGAATTGGTGCGTGATATCAACCTGATGCTTGCACCTGCGACCGCCACGCTGGGTACGGTTGAGGCGGCACAGAAGCTGTTTGGTGAGCTGTGTGATGTGCTGGGGCTTTTGTATTCCCGTGAAGCTGCTGGGGATGACGATGCGGAAATCGAAGCATTGATTGAAGCACGTGCTGTTGCCCGCAAAGAAAAAAACTGGGCAGAAGCGGACCGCATCCGTGATGAGCTCAAAGCGAAAAATATCATTCTTGAGGATACGCCTCAAGGTGTAAAATGGCATAGAGGATAAAAAGATGGTATATACAGTTACGTTAAACCCGTCTATTGACGTCACCTTGTGGACCGATGATTTGGACAGAGATGCGGTCAACCATATTTTAGATGAACGTCGTGAAGCAGGCGGCAAAGGCATCAACGTGTCCCGTGTGTTACGTTCCTTCGGCGTGGATAATCTGTGCGTAGCTTTGGCAGGTGAAGAGAACTTTTCCGAGTTTACCGAGTTCTTACAGCGTGCACAGCTGCGTTTTGAGCTGATGCGGGTTGGCGGTGCAGTACGTGAGAATCTCACTATCCGCTTTGCCGACCAGACGGTGAAGGTAAACCGCCGTGGACAGCCACTGTCTCTGATTTTTCTCAGCACACTGATGACCTATCTCGAAACGCATATACATACAGGGGACATTGTGGTGTTTGCGGGCAGCTTGCCGGATGAAATGCGTGTGCAGGATTATATCGAACTGATGCTGGCGGCAAAACACGCAGGAGCCAGAGTGGTGGTGGACAGTGATTGTCTGACAGTAGCCGATTATGAGAGGGTAAAACCTTGGCTTATCAAACCCAATATCCACGAGCTGCAGCATATTGTCGGTGAAATCCTTGCTGACCGTGCGGCGATTGATGCCGCTGCAGCGAAACTGCGTAAAGCGGGTGTGGACAATATATTACTTACTCTGGGCGGCGACGGTATGCTGCTGTATTGCAATGACGGCATCATTCATGCTGCAGCACCCCGTGTGGAGGTGAAATCTACCGTTGGTGCGGGGGATAGTGCTCTGGCCGGCTTTATTGTGGCGACCGAAAAGGGACAGAATGTATCGGATCGCGTACGCCTTGCGTGTGCCTGCGGCACTGCTTGTGCGATGCAGGATGGCACGGGTGTGGCCACCGCCAAAACGGCTGAGCCGTTGTTTGAAGAAATCGTGATAAAGGAGTAATTGTTATGTTTTTTGCAAAAGAAGTTATTACCTTCGGTGTGGAAGATATGCATTGCGCACATTGCGTCGCCAAGGTTGTCGCTGCTTTGAAAGCGGTGAAGGGCGTTAAGAAGGCGGAAGCATCTATGGAAGAAAAAACCGCTACCGTTACTGTACGAGCGGGCAAAGTAGATGTTGAAATACTGAAAAATGCCGTCAGAGAAGCGGGCTTCGGAGTGACCGAATGAGTACAACACAGAGAATAACGGTATTGGTGGGCGGTATGTCTTGCGTACGCTGTGCGGCGGCGGTGGAAAACGCTTTGAAGAGCGTGGATGGTATTGAAGCCGTCACCGTCAGTTATGCCGCTGGAAAAGCGGATATTGTTTGTGACTCCGCCTTGCCGTTAAAGAAGATACACAACACCATAAAGCAAGCGGGATATACCGTGGTTGAAGACAAAGAAACGTTCCGCCGCAAGGAGTTGCGGCAGAACGTTTGGCTGTTTGTGTTCTCGGCGGTGCTTTCGTTGCCGTTTGCGCTGATGATGGTAACGATGTTTGCGGCACCGCATACGCGGCTGAATCATATTTTGCATAATGGCTGGCTGCAGTTTGCGTTGGCAACCCCTGTGCAGTTTATAGCCGGTTGGCGATTTTATAAAGCCGCATTTTCTTCGCTGAAAAACCGCAGTCCCGGTATGGATTTGCTTGTGGCGACAGGTACTACTGCGGCGTGGGGATACAGCACCTACGTATTGTTGACAAGCGGCGGCCACGTATACTTTGAAGGTGCGGCTATGGTCATTACCCTCGTTTTACTTGGCAGGGTATTGGAAACACGTGCCCATGCGAAAACCTCGGAGGCCATAGCACTGCTTTTACAGCTGCAGCCGCACTCGGCTACTGTGTGGCGGGATGCACAGTGGCAAACGGTATCCATAGATGCTGTGGTACAGGGTGACCGCCTTTTGATCAAAGCAGGGGAAACGGTGCCTGCCGACGGTGTGGTTATACTTGGTGACAGCCACGTCAATGAATCGATGCTGACAGGAGAAAGTATGCCGATTGCCAAGACGGTTGGTGACTCCGTTACAGGTGGTACAGTTAACGGTGAAGGTGTATTGGAAATGCAAGCGGCAGCGGTGGGGGAAGCCACCGTGTTGGCAGGTATTATCCGTATGGTAGAAACCGCCCAATCCTCTAAAGCACCCGTGCAACGTCTGGCAGATAAGATCGCTGCTTTTTTTGTACCTGCTGTGGCGGCGATAGCATTGGTCACCTTTGTTGGTTGGCTGATTGCAGGTGCGGGCGTGGAGAATGCTCTGCAGAACGCCGTTTCAGTGTTGGTGATTGCCTGCCCGTGCTCTTTGGGCTTGGCAACTCCGACGGCACTGATGGTTGGCATGGGTCGTGGCGCACGTATGGGTATTTTACTGAAGAGTGCGGAGATACTGGAAAATGCTTGTCGCCTGAAAACAGTATTGTTGGATAAAACGGGTACGGTCACCGAGGGGAAGCCGAAGGTGACCGACGTTAAACCGGTTGCAGATATATCGGATGCTGTGCTTTTAGGTCTTGCTGCGGCAGTGGAAACCTATGCGGAACATCCGTTGGCACATGCGATTTGCGAAAGCTATACCGCCCCGCTACCTCAAGCGGAAAAGGTTGAAACCGTGGTCGGTAACGGTGTTTCCGGTGTGCTGAACGGCAGAACGGTGCGGGTCGGTAAGGCGTCTTTCGTGTCGGATATACCGTTTACACATACTGATTGGGCCGAGGACAGACGCCGTGAAGGTAAAACGGTGGTGTTTGTGTCGGCAGACGGCGTGCAGATGGGAATGTTAGCGATTGCAGACTCCATACACCCCGATTCTGCGGCAGCGATTGCGGATTTGAAGGTGCTTGGTATACAGGTGGTGATGCTTACCGGCGACCGTGAGGAAACCGCCGGGGCGGTTGCTGAAGCGGCAGGTATCCATACCGTCATAGCGCAGGTGCTGCCTGACCAAAAGGTTGCTGCGGTGATGCAGTATCGTGAAAAGGGACAAGCGGTCGGTATGGTAGGTGACGGTATCAATGATGCACCTGCTTTAGCGGCGGCAACTGTCGGTTTCGCGATGGGAAACGGTACGGCTGTGGCAATGGAAACAGGTGATGTGGTGCTGGTTGGCGGCTCTCTTGCCGCTTTGCCGCGTGCTATTCGTCTTTCGAAAGCGACCATGCGGAAAATCAAACAAAACCTGTTTTGGGCATTCTTTTATAACGTAATCGGCATACCGCTTGCTGCGTTTGGATGTTTAACACCTGTTATCGCAGGTGCGGCTATGGCGATGAGCTCGGTGACGGTGGTTACCAACTCGCTTTTACTGAAAAAATCAAAATTGTGATAAAAAATACAGGTCAAAAGACCTGTATTTTTTATTTCCGCCCATTTTCTTTGTTAAACCGCAAAAAACTGCGTTCCTAATACGACAAAAACATCCTACAAGGTTGTGTATACTGTAACCACAATATAACGGTGGTGAGGATGTTGAAAGAAAAGGTATTGGCAGGGGTTGGCACACAGCTGTCTGTCGAAAAGGAAAAACATATAGGGATTGGTACGATGCGGGTTGTGACCGTGTTGTCATTTGTTTTGTTGGGCCTGATACTGCCGCACGGCAATATTTATGGCGTTACGGCACCGTTTGGTGTTAGTTTGGCGGCATCGGTGGACGGCGTCGGCTCTATGCTGGTGTACATAGCGGCTTTGGTTGGGTATTTACTGACAGGAGAAATGTCTGTGCCACTGCGCTATATGGCGGCGGTGGCGGTGGCAGGCGCTGTACATTGGACCTGCGGTGTGCTGCCGAATGTGCGGCATAATAAACTGTTTTCGCCCTTGCTGGCTTGCGGTGCTACGTGGGTGAGCGGCTTTTTGATGGGTGGTGCAGGCGGCTTTCTCGGGGTGCTGCTTACGTTGGCAGAAGGCATTACGGCAGGTGGTTTTGCGTACTTCTTTAAGGAAGCGTTTTCTTTTTTGGTCAAAACCCGCCGCCGTACAGCCATGACACTCCCCGAGCAAACAGGGTTTG
Source organism: Acutalibacteraceae bacterium (assembly GCA_045594105.1). Taxonomy (GTDB): domain Bacteria; phylum Bacillota; class Clostridia; order Oscillospirales; family Acutalibacteraceae; genus URNF01. The sequence goes on from JAZNXY010000124.1 coordinate 21,552, forward strand.
TGCTGATTGGTGCAGCAACCCTTTTGGCTGTGTTTCCCTTGGAATACTTCTACATATCTGTCGGCAGAATTGCGGCGAGCATCCTTATCTTGTTGTTCGCCCGTGCGGGCCGTGAACAAAGCGGTGCTGCTGCGGGAACGGTACTCGGTGTGGCACTGATGCTTGCGATGCCTGACCGTCCGTATGCCGCTTTGAGCTTTGCGTTTGGCGGCTTGCTGGCAGGTGTGTTTTCTCGCTATGGGCGATTTGTCGTTGCCGGAGTGTATCTGATCGCCGGGGTACTGTTGTGTCTGACCGCTGTGGCGGATTTGCAGGCGGCGGTATGTATGTACGAAACGGTGGCGGCATGTGTGGTGTTTACGTTGTTGCCACGTTCGTTGGACAAGCTGTTGCGTCGCTTTTTGGCAAACGGACAACAGCTCCCTGCGGTGGAAGGTCTGCGTCGTTCCATGACCATGAAGCTGGATGTGGCGGCTACCGCAATGCGTGAGGTGGCGGATACGGTGGATGCGGTATCTGAAAAGCTGTCACGTTACGGCGCACCGGATGTTCACACGATATACCGTCACGTAGAAGAAGCTGTCTGCCGAAATTGCAGCTTACATACGTTGTGTTGGGATGCGCAAACAGGGGAAGTCTTTCATACCTTGCAACAGCTGACCCCCATTTTGCGTGAAAAGGGGAAGGTGTTTACCGACGATTTTGCGGGGACCTTCAGCCGTACCTGTCGCCGTCCGTATGATGTGGCAAGGGAAATTAACAATGCGTATGACCGGTTTTTAGAGCGGGAAGGTGCGTGGTCACGTATAAGTGAGGTACGTGCGGTAGTCACCGAGCAGTTTAAGGATACGGGAAACCTGTTGCGTGAAATAGGTGAGCGGTTTGAAGAGGGACAACGGGTAGATGCCGAAACGGCAGCAAGGGTGGTGGCACTTTGTGAGGATTTTGGTATGCCTGTAGAGGAGGCAGTGTGCCTGTTTGATCGTGATGACCGTCTGACGGTGGAACTTTTGGCAGAGGACGTAGCCGCTTGCACAGATGGTGGTCGTTGGTTGCGTGAAATGGAGATTTGCTGCGGCAGAGATTTTGCACGGCCGGTCCTTTTGCCGCTACAAGGCAAGACACGTATCACGTTGGTCGAAAAACCGCAATACTGTGTGACAATTGGCGTAGCACAGCATACCTGTACCGGCGAAAAACTGATTGGTGACGTGTGTGAGCAGTATGAAGACGGTGGTCATTCGGTGTTTATACTGAGTGACGGTATGGGCAGTGGCGGTCGTGCTGCGGTTGATGGTGCTTTGGCGGCGGGTATCTGTTCAAAATTGCTGCGTGCGGGCTTTACACCCGATACCGTGTTGAAAACGGTCAATACGGCACTGCTTGCGAAATCGGGGGATGAAACGCTGACTACGTTGGATATTATGCAAGCCGATTTGTTTACTGGCAAAGTCATTTTGTATAAGGCGGGTGCGGTCACGTCTTTGTTAAAGAGCGGAGGACGGGTATCCCGTATGGAAGCACCGTCTTTGCCTGTCGGTATTCTGCGGGATACGGGATTTGAAACAGTAAAGGATACACTGAAAGCGGGGGATACCCTTGTGATGATGAGCGACGGTATGCTTGCAGAGGGTGTAGCATGGATAGAAGAATATCTGAAAAGCAGCGACGCCTCTGCCGCAAACATGGCAAATGCATTACTCGAAAACGCATTGGCAAAGCAGAAGGATGCCGAGAGAATCGATGATATGACGGTGGCGGTGATTCGCATTGCTGAGGCGGTTTGAGTGAAAAATGAAACTTTTTTTCAAAAAATGAAAAAATTGCTTGACAAGTATGGTTCGTTTGGGTATAATAAGCAGGCGCTGAAACGAACCATTAGCTCAGCCGGCAGAGCACCTGACTTTTAATCAGGGTGTCCGGAGTTCGAATCTCCGATGGTTCACCAAAAAATCCCCGACGTCTTTTGACGTTGGGGATTTTTTCATGTGCCATTGAAGTACAGGAGAACTCCTACAAGTTT
>JAZNXY010000125.1:0-6532 GCA_045594105.1 Acutalibacteraceae bacterium
GCTGTCAAGAAAAGGAGAATAGGTTTTTGCTTGCAAATTCAGTGAAATTGATGTATGATATCAACAGAGAGAAGGGATAAAATGGAAGATATGTTCTGTATCCGTCGATGTGATATGATACATTTGGAGGAGATTCTGCAAATGTAGGAGGAGGCCATTGCCGCACTGCCGCAGCCGCATCTTTTGAACCGCAATACACCCCAACTGTTCCAAACGGTTTTAACGCCGCCCAATATCACGGTGGGCGCATTTTGTGGAGATACGCTGGCGGGCTTTGCCGCCTTGTTTCATCCGACAACGTATGAGGATGATTTATCGCATACATTGGAAACGGTGGATGTCAGTGGTAAAAAGGTGGCGAATTATAAGGTCACCATTGTGCGTGCGGCATACAGAGGACACCGTCTGCAGCAACGGTTGGAGCAGGAACTGGAACGGTATGCAAAGGAGCAAGGCGTGGAGGTGTTGTGCGTGACCGTCTCACCCGATAATCTGCCCAGTAAACGCAATATTGAAAAATGCGGTTACACATACGACCATACACAGATAAAATACGGTAATTTATTAAGAGATATTTATTATAAGTTTATATAAAAGGGAAAAAGCACGGTGTGTCTTTAGACACACCGTGCTTTTTTGCACGTTTATATGCTTTATACGTTGCCTGTGCGCACCGCTTCGAAATCTTCTTCGATTTCTGCGGAGGGCTTTTTAGTGAGCAAAGATACTACCACGATGCAGATGGAGGAGAAGATGAAGGCGGGCAGCAGCTCGTAAATGGTGAAGATGCCGCCAAACTGCGGATTGAAAACCAATTTCCACAAGAATACCATCGCAGCACCGCCGACCATACCTGCCACAGCACCCCATTTAGTGGTGCGTTTCCAGAACAGCGAGAACAGCATGAGCGGACCGAAGGTGGCACCGAAGCCGGCCCATGCGAAGGAAACAATGCTGAAGATAACGCTGTTTTCATCCAAAGCAATAACAACACCGATGAGTGCCAACACGAGCAAGGTGATACGGGAAACCCACATAACCTGTTTGTCGGTAGCATTCTTTTTGGCAACGCCCTGGAAGATGTTTTTTGCAAAAGCGGAGGCCGCAATCAGCAAATAGGAGTCGGAAGAGCTGATGGTTGCCGCTAGGATACCCGCCATAACAAAGCCGGCGAGGATAGCAGGCAAGGAACTGGTTGCCAACGTGATGAAGATGTTTTCCGCACCCGATTTGGTCAAGTGTGCTACAGGGAACAGCTGACGACCGACAATGCCGATAAACACAGCCACTGCCAAAGAGATAACTACCCACACCATAGCAATCTGACGGGAGCGTTTCAGCTCGCTCTCTTTGCGGATTGCCATAAAGCGTAACAGCACCTGCGGCATACCGAAGTAGCCAAGGCCCCATGCCATCATAGAGCAGATGGTCAATGCACCGTAGGGAGCAGCGTTGCCAAACAGCGGTTTGCCGTTTTCAACAATTTGGGTCGCAACACCTGCTACGTCCTGCGTAGTGGGAGTGGCAAGACCGAAGAAATCCAGGAAGCCGGGAATGGCACGTGCGTTTTCAATGACCGCACCGATGCCGCCTGCCTGTACAGTGCTGATAATGACAATCACCGACAGAGCGACGATCATAACGATTGCCTGCATAAAGTCGGATGCACTTTCCGCAAGGAAACCACCGAGAACGGTGTATATCAACACAAATACAGCGCCCAGGATCATCATCAGCTTATAGTCAAGACCGAACAGGGTCGAGAACAGTTTACCACAGGTAACAAAGCAGCTCGCCGCATACACGGTGAAAAACACCAAAATAAACAATGCCGACAAGAGCATAATCACCGGCTTTTTCTCTCTGAAACGGTTAGAGAAGAAATCGGGCAAGGTGATAGAGTTGTTTGCACGTACACTGTAACGGCGCAGACGTTTGGAAACGATCAACCAGTTGACATATGTACCTACCGCCAGGCCGATAGCGGTCCAGGCGGCATCCGCTAAGCCGCACCAGTAAGCAACACCGGGCAGACCCATTAACAACCAACCGCTCATATCCGATGCCTCCGCACTCATTGCAGTGACCCAGGGACCGAGCGAACGGCCGCCGAGAAAATAGTCCTCGGAGCTTTTGTTGGCACGTTTTGCGTACACAACACCGATGACAATGACTGCAGCCATATAAATGACCATAGCAATCAAGATTTGTAACGTATTACTATCCATTTTATAATGCCTCCTCAATACGAATGCAGACAGTATAGCACACAAAAAACAAGAACGCAATACAGAACGCAGTTTATACTATAAAAAATGCCGTAATATCAAAAACCTTGATATTACGGCATTTTTTATACATTTTTCTATAGACTAAAAAACATACGAAAAATAGAAGTTTAATTTTTTTTCCTGAAACCGGCTAAAAACAGCGGTAACATACGGGTGGTATAGGCGGCGAGAGCATAGTTGCCGCCGCAGATGCACCAGTCATACAACACACCACGTTCAAAGGTTGCATACGCCTTTACCAGCTCATTCACCGAAAGGTCATCGCGAAACTCTCCGTTTTGGATGCCGTCACCGCAGATTTGGCGTAACAGCTTATAGTAGGTGCGATTGTGGTCCAACAGGTGCTTTTCACCCGCTGTCACCAGCTGTGACGAGTACAGGCGGGCGAGCAGGTCGAGGGAAATGCTGTTTTCAATCATCAAAAACAGCTGGTGATTGAGATACAGCAGCTTATCCCAGGCGGTCATTTCCGGGGAGAAGGTGGTGATAAGACGGTCATATTCCTCGTCGAACAGATATGAAAGAGAGGAAAGCAGTGCGTCTTTGCCTTCAAAATAGTGGTAAAAAGACCCTTTTGACGTGCCGGACAGCTCCACAATCTCCTCGACGGTGGTATTGTCATATCCCTGTTCATAAAACAGCTTCCAAGCGGCAGACACGATTTTACTTTTTGTGCCGCGTACGTTCTTTTTTGCCATTATCGAAAATCCTCCACGATATTTGTAACACCGCAATCGGCGAGAAAACGCTCAATACCGTTATTTCCCGGGTCGCTGAAGGCGGCAGGTGCGTGTGCGTCCATGCCGAGAATGACCTTGCAACCGTATTCTGTTGCCAAGCGAAAAAAACGGCTGTCGGGATAATTGCGACGGTCTCTGAACCCAAGCATGTTGCATTCGAGCGGCATATTCAGAGCGAGTGACGCCTCACAAATGCGTTGCATCTCGTTGCGATATACCGTGTCATCCCCTGTAAAATGTATCAAATCGGGGTGGCAGAGATAGCCAAACGCCCCCGTTTGCATGCCTTCTATTGTCTGGTCTACGTATTTTTTCAGAACATCGGCATCGGCAGTGGGTTGGGAAGACCACCGTCCGTCCTGTGCGTATTCTTTGCCGATACAGTGCTGTCCTAAAAGGAGATACTCGTACGGATATGCCTTGAGAAAGGTTAACAGGTCCTCGAACATTTCGGGATAATATTCCGCTTCAAAGCCGAGCAAAATATCAATATCCGCTTTGTATTCTTCCTTTAACCGTAAAATGCTGTTACAGTAATCCTCGGTTTGCTCGGGTCGCATACGGAAAAAGCTGTAGTAGGATGGGTCGGGGAAAGCGGGGTAGGGTGTATGGTCGGAAAAACCAAGCACCTTGATACCGCTTTGAATTGCCGCCTCTACGTATTCACGGTCGTTGCCGTCTGCGTGATTACACCGTTTGGTGTGGGTGTGAAAGTTTGTACGCATATTATAACCTTTCTGCCATACGGCAAAGGAGCGCTACCGACTGTTTTGCCGCTAACGCCGCAAACTGTGGATAATCCATTTGTGCCTCGCCCGACGCATCGTCAGAAATGGCACGTACAATAGCAAACGGCACGTTATTTACAAAGCATACCTGACCGATGGCCGCACCTTCCATTTCGCACGCAATACCGTCAAAGGTTTCGGTGATAAAGGCCTTATATGCGTTGTCACTTACAAAACGGTCACCCGATGCAATGACACCGCGTAAGGCATTTGCCCCGATATCTGCCGCACAGCTGACAAGCCGATCACCCATTGCCTTGTCGGCAGGGAGATACACCTCGTTGATACCTGAAATCAGCCCCTTCGGGTCGCCTAAAGCAGACGTATCCATATCGTGCTGTACGACCTTGTCAGCAATTGCCAAATCGCCGATTTTAAGTTTTGTAGACAAGCTGCCCGCCACGCCCGTATTGATCACGCAGGCGGGTGCGAAACGCAAAATCATAGTTTGCGCACACATGGCGGCAAACACCTTGCCGATACCGCAGACAGCGACTACAACGCTGTGTCCACGCAGATTGCCGCCGGTAAACGTGATACCACTCACCGTTTCGGCAGTGGTATTTGTCATTTGTTCGATAAGCGGGATAGCTTCCTTGTCCATCGCCGCAATGATACCTAATTCTACCATACTGTACCTCAATTCTGTTTTCGCACGACTGCGTATTCATCATCCTCCCGAAAATACGGGCAGGATTTTTGTAAACCACTGTGTAAACGGTATACCTCGTCTTCGTCCATAGATACAAGACACTCGTAGCTGTCCGTATATTCGTCATACGTGTAATACACGCACATTTCACATTGCATACCGCTCACCTCTTTCTTATTATAGAGTAGTAAAACGAAAAAATCAACGAAAAAACGCCGAAACACTTGAAAAGTGCCAAAGGGTTTGGTATACTGTCCCCAAACAGAGTAAGTATACGTGCGTTAAGTGTCTTGCGGACGGGGAGTTGCCGTGGGGACGAAAGAAAAACGATAGCTTTTCTGCGGTACGTATGCTGCATCCCGCTGTAAATACGGAAGTAAAACCTCCGCTTATGGCAGTTGCATCGTTGTTGCGATTACCCTGAGAGGAGGATTTTTTATGTCTAAAACAAAGAAAAACGCCCCCCTTGCCGTGTTGATTGCGGCGGCATTGTTAGCGGCGTTGAGCATTGTGCTTGGCAAATACCTTGCGATTCGTGTGGGAGATACCTTGCGCTTCAGCTTTGAAAACCTGCCCCTACTGCTTGCAGGTATGGCATTCGGTCCCTTGACGGGTATGCTGGTGGCAGTAGCTGCCGACCTTATCGGGTGTCTGCTTGTGGGATATCCCGTCAATCCGCTGATTACACTGGGCGGTGCGGTTATCGGCTTGCTCGGTGGGGTGCTGTACCGTCTGTTCCCTAAAATGCCGCAGCTGTTACGTGTTGCAGCGACGGTGGCGGTGGCGCATCTTGTCGGCTCGGTGCTGATAAAAACGGTGGGCCTTGTGGCTTTTTACAGCTATCCGCTGTGGGAGCTGATGTTGTGGCGACTGTTAAATTATGTGATTGTCGGTGCGGCGGAAACGGTGCTGTTGTATGCCATTCTCAAGAGCCGTGCCATTCAAAGTCAGATCAGCACGATACGGAGGTGACGGCATGAACTATATTGAGGCACTCGAGTATATTCATAGCATTAACTGGACCTTCTGTAAGCCCGGTCTTGACCGCATCGGTGAGCTGTGTGAAAAATTGGGACATCCCGAACGGCATTTACGGTTTATTCACGTAGCGGGTACGAACGGTAAGGGCTCGTTTTGTGCTATGACCGCCTCCGTTTTGCAAGCCGCAGGGTATAAAACGGGGTTGTATACCTCTCCCTTTATCCGTACCTTTAATGAACGGATGCAGATAAACGGAGAGAATATTGCGGATGATGAATTGGCGGAAATTACGGCATTGGTGAAGCCCTTTGCGGACAGTATGACCGATAAACCGACCGAATTTGAACTGATTACTGCGATTGCGTTCGAATATTTCCGCCGTCACGCTTGCGATGTGGTGGTGCTCGAAACAGGGATGGGCGGACGGCTGGATTCCACCAACATTATTGAAAATGCATTGCTTTCGGTGATTACCGGCATTGCCCTTGACCATACTGCATTTTTGGGAGATACGGTAGAGGCGATTGCCGCAGAAAAGGCAGGGATTATTAAAAACGGTGTTCCTGTGTTGTTCGGTGGCGAGGACGAAGGAGCAGCAAAGGTGATTGCGGATGCCGCCAAAAAGCGTGATGCGGCATTTTATCGCACCGATTATACGTGCTTGACCAATGTCAACGCCACCCTTGACGGTACAACCTTTGATTATAAGGACAGAAAAGACGTGGCGATTCGCCTGTTGGGACTGTATCAACCGAAAAACGCATCGCTCGTGCTGGATGCGGTGGATATTTTACGGGAAAACGGCTTGGATATCCCCGAAGCCGCCGTTTTGGAAGGTCTGCACACGGCGGTGTGGCACGCACGGTTTGAAATCGTAGGGCGTGATCCCCTGGTGATTTTTGACGGGGCACATAACCCGCAGGGTATTGAACAGGCGGTCAAAAGCGTCAAACAGTATTTCGGTGATGATAAAGTGTATTTGCTTACCGCTGTTCTGAAGGATAAAGATTATACGGGTATTGCGAAAATGCTTTCCGAAATTGCTGAGAAGGCGTTTGTGATGACCCCCGATTCACCTCG
>JAZNXY010000126.1:0-8564 GCA_045594105.1 Acutalibacteraceae bacterium
AGTGACCGCACCGACTCCATCACCATCAGTATGTGGATGGATAAGAAACGGGATGCTGATAAAATCGGTGCTTTGGAATCGCTTCATAAGGGCGATTGCGTTTTGGTAAACGGCAGCTATGATTACGATACGTATGTAAAAAGCAATTTGATGCGTGCCCGTGCTATAGCGGTAGTGTCCAAATACGAGCGTACCGATGCCGCACCGAAAAAACGTGTGGAATTGCATCTGCATACCAAAATGTCTATGATGGACGCCATGAGTGAAGCGGGCGATCTTGTGAAAAGGGCGGCTTCCTGGGGACACGAAGCCATTGCCGTTACCGACCACGGTGTTGTACAGGCGTTTCCCGATGCACTGAAAGCGGTGGACGGCTTGCGTAAAAAAGGCAACGACATCAAAGTGCTGTACGGTATGGAAGCGTATTTTGTTGACGATCGTGCGGCAGAAACCGATGAAAACTTTGACCCGAAGAAAGCCAAGTCGTATCATATGGTACTGCTTGCCAAAAACAATACGGGTCTTAAAAACTTGTATAAACTGATTTCCTGGTCCAACCTGCACTGCTTCTCCCGTCATCCCCGCATTACCCGTTCTATGCTTGAAAAGCTTAGAGAAGGTATTATTGTGGGCAGTGCGTGCGAGGCGGGTGAACTGTTCCATGCGATGCTGGAAGGCAAACCGTTTGCTCAGCTTGCGGAAATTGCGGACTTTTATGACTATCTGGAAATCCAGCCCATTGGCAATAACGCATTTATGCTGCGTAACGGCATGGCATCCGATGAGGAAGCATTACGTGACTTTAACCGTACTATCGTACAGCTTGGTGAACATCTGCATAAACCGGTATGTGCCACCTGTGACGTGCATTTTCTGGATCCCGAGGATGCTGCGTTCCGTGCTATTTTGCAGGCAGGAAACGGTTACGAGGATGCGGATCAGCAAGCACCGCTGTATTTGCGTACCACCGAAGAGATGCTCAAAGAATTTGCGTATCTCGGTGCGGAAAAGGCGGAGGAAGTGGTTATTACCAACACAAATCTGATTGCCAATATGATTGAGGATTTACGCCCCATTCCGCTTGGCACCTTTACGCCGCACATTGACGGTGCGGACGAACAGCTGCAGGAAATCACCTGGGCACGTGCCAAAGAGCTGTATGGTGACCCGGTACCCGATTTGGTGAAGAACCGTTTGGAACGTGAGCTGACCTCTATCATCAAACACGGCTTTGCGGTGTTGTATATGATTGCGCAAAAATTGGTAGCAAACTCGGTGGAAAACGGCTATCTGGTCGGCTCTCGTGGCTCGGTAGGGTCCTCGTTTGTCGCCAATATGGCAGGCATCTCTGAGGTTAACCCATTAGAACCGCACTACGTGTGTAAAAAGTGTAAATATTCCGAATTCTTTACTGATGGCTCGGTAGGCTCGGGCTTTGACTTGCCACCGAAAAACTGTCCCGTTTGCGGCGAGCCGCTGGACCGTGACGGTCACGAAATTCCGTTTGAAACCTTCTTGGGCTTTGACGGCGATAAGGCACCTGATATTGACCTGAACTTTGCGAGTGAATATCAGACCCGTGCACATAAGTACACCGAAACGCTGTTCGGTGACGAACACGTGTTCAAAGCCGGCACTATCGGTACGGTTGCGGATAAAACGGCGTACGGTTATGTGAAAAATTACGCTTCCGAGCGAGGACAGGTGTACAGTAATGCGGAGACTAACCGTTTGGTAGCCGGCTGTACCGGCGTCAAACGCACCACCAGTCAGCATCCCGGCGGTATGGTGGTTGTGCCGGATGATTTTGATGTAGAGGACTTTTGTCCCATTCAGCACCCTGCGGACAAGAGTGATTCGGATATTATTACTACCCATTTTGACTTCCATGCTATCCACGATACCATTCTGAAGCTGGATAACCTCGGCCACATCATTCCTACTACCTATAAATATTTGGAAGAGTATAGTGGCAAGAGCGTTATGGACGTAGATATGTCCGATCCGAAGGTGTATTCCTTGTTCACCTCTCCCGAAGCCCTTGGTGTGACCCCTGCGGACATTGAATGTGAGACGGGTACCCTTTCGTTGCCTGAGCTCGGCACCAATTTCGTACGTCAGATGCTGCTTGATTGTAAACCGCGTAATTTTGCGGACCTGCTGCAGATTTCAGGTCTGTCCCACGGTACTGACGTGTGGCTCGGTAATGCACAGGAATTGATTAAAGCAGGCACCTGCACCATTTCTGAGGTTATCGGTACACGTGATAATATTATGACCTATCTGATGCATAAAGGCCTGCCGCCGAAGATGGCGTTTAAGATCATGGAAATTGTGCGTAAGGGTAATGCAACCAAATTACTCACCGATGAACACATGGAAGCGATGCGGGAAAACAATGTGCCCCAATGGTACATCGATTCCTGTATGAAGATTAAGTATATGTTCCCAAAAGCACACGCAGCGGCGTATATTATTGCGGCTTTGCGTGTAGCGTGGTATAAGGTGCATATGCCGGTGGCGTATTATGCAGCATACTTTACCGCACGCCGTGAAGATTTCGATGCAGAACCCGTTATGGGCGGCAAAGAAGCGGTCAAAGCGAAAATGGACGAAATTCGTTACATGGGGAAGGACGCTACCGCCAACGAACAGAAGTTGGCTGAAATTCTCCACGTTGTGTACGAAGCGATGCAGCGCGGTGTGCAGTTCTTGCCTATAGACTTGTATGCGTCGCATGCATATAAGTTTGTACCGCAGGACGGCGGTATCCGTTTGCCGTTTAGCTCGGTGAAAGGGTTTGGCGAAGGTGTGGCACTGCAGTTTGCGGCGGCGTGTGATGCCTCTGATCCGTTTATCTCGGAGGATGATATGCAAAACCGCGGCGGCATCAATAAGAGCGTGTGCCAGTCACTTCGTGAACTTGGTGTGCTGGGAGACCTACCTGCGACCAGCCAAATGACATTTTTTTGACAAACTTTGAAAAAGGCATTGCTTTTTTTGACATTATTGCGTATAATACCATTGGATTTTATAATGGGTGAGAAGGTGGCTTTTTACCTGTTGACTGGAGGCATATATATGTTTTTATTCAAAATGGCAACCGAAACCGCCGGAGAGATTTTATCCGATGCAGGTCTTACTATTGTTATCGGCTTGGTGGTTGTTTTCGGTGTACTGTTGTTGCTCACCGGCGTTTTTAAGGGCTTTGGTGTTGTGATGAGCGGTGCACAGAAGGACGAGAAAGTACCTGTGCCTGCTGCTCCTGCGGCCGTGGCTGCTGCTCCTGTGGTTGCTGCTCCTGTGGCAGACCTCGGTCCTGTGATGTCTTCTGCACAGGTGCGTAACGGCATTGAGCCGGAGGTTACCGCTGTGATTGCGGCGGCTGTTGCATCCTGTATGCCTGCGGGACAGAAATACAGCATTAAAAAGATTGATCTCGCGGATTGAGAAAGGATGACCCATTACCATGGAAAAATTTATTGCGGCTATTGTGGATTTGTGGCAAGCTTCGGGTCTGGCCCAACTCTTCAACTTTGAAAATGGCGGCTGGAAATGCCTTGTTATGATTGGTATTGCCTGCATTTTGTTGTATTTGGCGATCAAAAAGCAGTTTGAGCCGTTGTTGCTTTTGCCCATTGCATTCGGTATGTTGCTGGTTAACCTGCCCTTGGGTGGTGTGATGGATCCGCAACGCAATTCGCTTGTTCCGCTTTCTCCCGAAGAAACGCAGAGCATTGTGGACGGTACATACGAACAGGTATATCCTGTATTCGAAATGGAATACGAATTGGATCAAGAAGCATACGGCCTTATAGAAACCTATGTCAATGCGAATGGCGTGGAAATGGACGTTGTCCGTGCAAGCGACGGCAGCGTGTATAAGGTAGTAACCAACGAAAACGGTACAAAAGACTATATCGTACCCTTCTGGCAGCACTTTGAACAGGGCGGCCTTATGTGGTATCTGTACCAGGGTGTTAAGTTCGGTATCTATCCGCCGCTTATCTTCCTTGGCATCGGTTGCATGACCGACTTTGGTCCTTTGCTTTCCAATCCGAAGAGCTTTTTGCTCGGTGCTGCGGCACAGTTGGGTATTTTCTTTACCTATTTCGGTGCCCGAATGCTCAACCTGCTCAATATTGAAGGACTTGCGTTTACGCCTCAGGAGGCGGCTTCTATTGCTATTATCGGCGGTGCTGACGGCCCGACTGCGATTTACTTGACATCTAAATTGGCACCGCATCTGCTGGGTGCCATTGCGGTGGCAGCGTATTCGTATATGGCGGTTGTACCGATTATTCACCCGCCGATCATGCGTGCGCTGACCACTAAAAAGGAACGCTCTGTGGTAATGACCCAGCTGCGTGCCGTTTCCAAGACCGAAAAGATTCTGTTCCCCATTATGGTAACCGTTATCGTGGTACTGTTGCTTCCCAGTGCGGCACCCCTTGTCGGTATGCTGATGCTTGGCAACCTGATGCGTGAAAGCGGCGTTGTGGAACGTATTTCCAAAACCGCCCAGAACGAGTTGATGAACATTATCACCATTTTCTTAGGGATTACGGTTGGTGCTACCGCCAATGCGGGCACCTTCCTGCAGTTGAAAACCCTGCTTATCATCTGCCTTGGTCTGATTGCCTTCAGCTTTGGCACTGCAGGCGGTGTGTTGCTCGGCAAGGCAATGTATTACCTGAGCGGTGGCAAGGTAAATCCCCTTATTGGTTCCGCAGGTGTTTCCGCTGTGCCGATGGCGGCGCGTGTAGCACAGAAGGTTGGCCAACAGGAAAATCCCGGCAACTTCCTTTTGATGCATGCAATGGGTCCCAACGTGGCAGGTGTTATCGGTTCTGCCGTTGCGGCAGGTGTACTGCTGACGTTGTTCGGTTGATTTTAGTATGTGGAGAGGAGGATACTTTGGTATCCTCCTCTTTTTCTTGAAAGAGGTAACTGTATGTTAACACAACAAGAGTTTTGCACCTTACGCCGACAGGCGATGGAGCGGTTTTTCAGCCGTATGAATGACCGCCAACGTGAAGCGGTCTTTCACACGCAGGGTGCGTTGTTAATTTTGGCAGGTGCAGGTAGCGGTAAAACCACTGTGCTGATTAACCGTATTGCCAATTTGGTGCGTTTCGGCAGTGCGTATCACGCACCCGATATGCCCGCTTTTATTTCTCCCGAGCAAGAAGAAACCTTGCGTCGTGTGGCGGCAGGCGAGGAGAAAATGGACGACCGCTTGGCACATTTGCTGGCGGTAGACCCTTGTCCTGCGTGGAAGATACTGGCGATTACCTTTACCAATAAAGCGGCAGGAGAGCTTCGTGAACGTCTCTCCCTGATGCTTGGCAGTGAAGGGGAAGAGGTGATGGCAAGCACCTTCCATTCTTTCTGTGCACGTATTTTGCGTCGTGACGGTGAATCACTCGGCTATTCGGCACATTTCACCATTTATGATACCGATGACAGCAGACGGTTGATGAAAGAGTGTATGAAGTCGCTGAACATCGATGAAAAGTTTTTGGGACATCGTGCAATTTTGGGTGAAATCAGTCGTGCGAAGGATTCGCTGCTGACCCCTGCCTTGTACGCACAACGTCCCGAAGTACAGGGAAACGTGCGTCTGCAAACGGTTGCGAAGTGCTATCAACTGTACCAAAATCGTCTGTTAGAAGCGGATGCAATGGACTTTGATGATCTGCTTTGTAAGGTGATCGACCTGTTTGAAGTGCGTCCCGACATTGCGGATAAATATCGTATGCGGTATCCGTACATTATGGTAGACGAGTATCAGGATACCAACCACGCACAGTACCGCCTTGTCAGTATGCTGGCGGAGGGTAGCGGCAATCTTTGCGTTGTGGGTGACGATGACCAAAGCATTTATAAGTTCCGTGGTGCTACTATTGAAAATATATTAAACTTTGAAGATGAATTCAAAAATTGTGCTGTTATCCGTCTGGAGCAAAACTACCGCTCCACCCAGACTATTCTGGATGCCGCTAATGCGGTGATTGCCAAGAACGTGGGTAGAAAAGGAAAAACGTTGTGGACACAAAACCCTGTTGGCAAACAGATTCATGCGGTGACGGTGGATACTGCCGAAGCGGAAGGTCGTTTTGTAGCAGAAACGGTGCTGTCGGGTGTTTCTGCGGGCAGAAAGTTTAGCGACTTCGCTGTACTGTACCGTGCGAATGCCCAGTCCAATGCTATTGAACAGGCACTTTTGAAAAGCGGTGTGCCGTATCGCATTATCGGAGGTCACCGATTTAATGACACCAAGGAAGTTAAGGATGCGATGGCGTATCTGCGACTGATCAATAACCCTGCCGATTCGGTAAGTCTTCGCCGTATCATCAATGAGCCACGCCGAGGTATCGGAGATACGACCTTGGAACGTGCGGCGGAAATTGCGGATGCCGCAGGTGTCAGTATGTATACGGTGCTGACAAATGCAACAGCATATCCCGAGTTTTCCCGTGCGGCAGCGAAATTGTCAGCGTTTATCGCTATGATCGAAAATCTGCGTTCTTTGAGCGAAGATCCTGAAATTTCCTTGCATTTATTGTACCGTACTATGCTGGAAACCACCGGTTATTTAGCAATGTGGGAAAACGCAGGGGTAGAAGAAGAGGGAAGGGTAGAAAACCTTAACGAATTGGCGTCGAACATTATCAATTTTGAGCAAAACTGCCCCGAAGACGTACAACCGACCCTGGCGGGCTTTTTAGAGGAAATGGCGTTGCTGACCGATATTGACAACTATGATACGAATGCCGATTCAGTCATTTTGATGACCATGCACGCTTCTAAAGGTCTTGAGTTCCCTGTGGTACTGTTGCCCGGTTTTGAAGAAGGCGTTTTCCCGGGTATGCAGGTGATGTATCAGCCCGAGGAATTGGAAGAAGATCGTCGCCTTTGCTATGTGGCGATAACCCGTGCTCGTGAAGAGCTGTTTATCCTTAACGCAACAAGCCGTATGCTTTACGGACAGACCACACATAACCGCCCGTCTCGTTTTCTGCAGGACATTCCCGTAGAATTACTGGAAGTGAAGGATACAAGTCGCAGAGCGAACGAAAGACCGCAATCCTTTGGTGGCGGCTTTGGCGGCAGCCGGTATTCCTTCGGTGACCAGACATCCCATGCGCCGTCTGCACCTACCTCTGTGGCCAAACCTATGCCTCCACGTACCTTCTCGCAGCCGCAGGCAACTCCGTGTACCTTGCAGGTGGGAGATATGGTTTCCCATGGCACTTTTGGTGTGGGTGAGGTGCTAAAGATTACCCCTATGGGGAACGATTCCTTGCTGGAGATCCGTTTTGAAGCTGTAGGCATTAAAAAGATTATGAATAATTTTGCGAAACTCACAAAAATGTGATGCACCGAATCCTCTCGGTTTCATACAATGGTAGTGAAGCACAGGAAACCTGTGTGAACATATCATTCTTGAAACGGGAGGATTTTTTTATGGCTGATAATCGGATGATGCGTGACGGCGGCTGTAAGGAAGCGGTGTGTATTGACGCAGGTCGTGTGTATGACAGCTGCGGCGATAAAGATTGCGCCGAAAATATGCGGGTGTATTTCTGTGAGCGGGATCAGCTGCTCATAGACCGTGCGGTAAGTGTACGCCCCAAAAGTGTTGAAGTGGTCCATACGTATATTGATGTCGAAGCATTACCATTTAACAGAGGGTATTACGCATGCGACATTACCTTCTACTTTGAAATCTGTCTGGAAGTGTTTACCGGTCACGGTACACCGTGTACCGAGGTGTGCGGTATTGCCACCTATCAGAAGAAGGTAATCTTGTTTGGCAGCGAAGGCAATGTGAAGGTGTTCTGCAGCGAATTTAATGCGGACAGCTGTAACCGTACACCCAGCACCTTGGTACGCAACATGCCACGTTGCTGTGTACAGGTAGCCGATCCGGTCATTTTGAATGTAAAATTGGTGGATACCTGCGAATGTAAATGCCGTTGTTGTGAGATTTCCATTCCCGAATGTCTCTGCAATCGCTATGGCGGCTGTTTCGTAGAAGCGGAAGAAGGCAAAGCCGTGCTGGTAACGGTTGGTCTCTTTACCATCGTACAGTTGATTCGCAAAGTGCAGATGCTGGTGCCTGTATACGATTATTGTCTGCCGAGCAAGGAATGTTGCTCGGCCACGGATAATCCTTGCGAAATTTTCAAAAAGATGTGTTTCCCCGTTAATGAGTTTTTCCCGCCGTCGGGAGATACGACAGATTGTGGTTGCGGCTGCCAGACCAAAAAGTAATATATAATATGTAGTATTGCTATGAAAATACACAAAAAGGATACCCTTTGTGGTATCCTTTTTACTATATTGTACAAAGGCAAAAAAACTTGAAAAAAATTGATAAAATGTGTTGACAAAGTGTGAAATGGGTGGTATTATAACAAAGCTGTCCCGAAAGAGACGGCGCAGGACCTTGAAAATTAAACAACGAGACAAGAACACTTTACCCGTTAATTCACATCGAAAGATGCAAGTGGGTGAGAGGCCCACGAAACACAGACGCATAGCGTCGATGAGTCAAC
>JAZNXY010000127.1:0-11631 GCA_045594105.1 Acutalibacteraceae bacterium
GAAGGTAAAGGTATCCCGGTCATCATAACAGATATCCGCCACAAGGGACACGGTGCGGCCGGTAAAATGACCGCTCAGATTGAGCATAGGGTCAGAAAGCAGCTTTTGTTCAGCCCGACATATAACGACAGGACACGAAAATGCCTCTTTCAGCGGCAAAACCGCCTCTACGTGATCAAAATGTCCGTGTGTCAACCATATTGCCTTTACAGACAAACCATGCCCTTTGACAAAGCGGACAATACGTTCCGCCTCGTCCCCCGGATCAATTACGACCGCCGCGTTATCATCTGCGGAAAGAATATAACAATTCGTCTGTAACATCCCCACGGGAAGTACATTCACCTGCATCGTCAGTTCCCCTTTTTCCAAATATCCGTATCCATAATAATGGTAACAGGACCGTCATTCGTAAGAGACACCTGCATATCCGCACCAAACTCTCCCGTTTCCACGGGAACGCCCGTTTTCCGCAGTGCATCACAAAAATAGTCAAACAACGGTGATGCATGCTCTTTTTTTGCCGCACCAAAGAAATCGGGACGTCTGCCGTGAGAGATATCGGCACATAACGTAAATTGTGACACTGCCAGAACACTGCCGCCGACGTCTAACAAGGACAAATTCATTTTCTCGTTTTCATCTTCAAAAACACGCATTTCGGAGACCTTTTTAGCCAGCAAATCCGCTTGTGCCTGTGTGTCCTCGGGAACAATACCGACAAGCAGCATACAGCCCTTTTTTATTTCCCCTATTGTTTCTCCGCCAACGGTTACCGCTGCGTGATTTACCCTTTGAAAAACTGCTTTCATTTTTTTGTTCCATTCCTAAATGAAATTACGTAGTGGAGCGTTCCACACGCTCTACGCCATTGATCTGCAACAAACGATTGATAATAAACTGTAGATGATCCAAACTGTTGACACCAATGGTAATGTACATAACCACATTATCCCGCTCGGGATCACGTGCGTTAATGGCATGTATCATCACACGCATTTGTGCCAAAGCAGCCGCAACATCAGCTAACATACCCTGTCTGTTAGTAGCATAAATCTGCAAGGACGCCTTAAAGTCACCCTCGGTAGTGGTTTCCCAATGTGCCTGTACCCAACGTTCGGATTCTGCCGCTTCCGTAGGAACGGGCGGCACATTCGAGCAATCCCGCTTATGCACCGAAACACCGTAGCCACGGGTAATAAAACCGATAATCGGGTCCCCCGGCACAGGGTTACAGCAACGGGCAAACTTCACAAGGCAATTGTCCATACCTTCGATGATAACGCCGCCATTATTGTTTTTACGGCGAGCAGGCGCACGGTTCAGTGCCACCACAGCCGCGTCCGCATCCGCAGGAGCTTTTACCATTTTAAGGTAATCGTCACGCATTCTGGGCATCAGATTAGAAAGCTGTACGCCACCATATCCGATTGCCGCCTCAAAATCCTCAACCGTCTCAAAATGCTGTTTTTGTGCTTGGGCCAGCAAGAAGGCATCTAACTCCGCATCGGTCAGACGAATCAGATTGCGGGACAATTCACGCATCAATTCTGCGTGACCCTGTTCAATGTTTTCTTCACGGCGTTCTTTCTTAAACCAGTTACGGATTTTATTTCGTGCTTCGCTTGTTTTTACAATAGACAGCCAGTCACGGCTCGGCCCGTGTCCGGGTGAAGAGGTTGTCAGCACTTCCACAATTTCGCCAATCTTCACCTTATAATCAAGCGGCACAATCTTACCGTCCACCTTAGCACCGATCATACGGTTGCCGACAGCAGAGTGGATAGCATACGCAAAGTCAATAACCGTAGCTCCCAAAGGCAAGGCAATAACGTCGCCTTTCGGGGTAAACACAAACACTTCCTCGCTGGAAAGGTCGGTTTTGATACTGCGGACAATATCTTCCGCATCGTCCACATCCTTTTGGTTTTCAATAAACTGACGCATCCACGCAAGCTTTTCATCCAGCTTTTGCTTCTTTTGCATGCCGAGCTTATATTTCCAATGCGCCGCAACACCGTATTCTGCCGTGTAATGCATTTCCCACGTACGAATCTGCACCTCAAACGGAATCTTTTCTCTGCCGATAACGGTGGTGTGCAACGACTGATACATATTGGGCTTCGGCGTAGATATATAATCCTTAAACCGATTCGGGATCGGGCGGAACATATCGTGGACAATACCTAACACGTTATAACAATCGTTGACGTTGTCCACAATAACACGCACCGCAAAAACATCGTATATCTGCTCAATCGCTTTGCCTTGCATATACATTTTACGATAGATGCCGGGAATGCTTTTGATACGACCCGACAGCTGCGATTCAATGCCGTATTCCTGCAAATGTTCTTTAATGCGGCCCTGAATCTCTTCCAAAAATGCATCACGTTCGTTTTTACGCAGCAACAACGCCTCTTCAATCTCGTGATATGCGACAGGGTCTAAAATACGCAAGGAAAGGTCTTCAAGCTCTTCCTTTGCCGCACGGATACCCAGACGGTGCGCCAAGGGTGCGTAAATGTCCATCGTTTCACGTGCTTTGTCACGTCGTTTCTGCTCATTCCATCCCTCGCTCGTACGCATATTATGCAGACGGTCGGCGAGCTTGATGATCATCACACGGATGTCCTCGGACATAGCCAGAAGCATTTTACGGACATTTTCCGCTTGCTGTTCTTCTTTAGTGGAGAAGGTCATTTTGGTGATTTTGGTAACGCCGTCAACCAACGCTGCCACGCTTTCTCCAAACTGTTGCTTCAGGTCGGATAATTCCATTGCCGTATCTTCTACCACATCATGCAGCAGTGCAGCAGCAATAGTCTCACTATCCATGCCCATTTCCACAAGAATGGCAGCTACAGCGAGCGGATGACACACGTATTCTTCACCGGACCCACGTCTTTGCCCTTCGTGTGCGGCTTCCGCTACCGCAATAGCACGCTCTATCATATCCACATCATAAGGACGTTCGCTTTTAGCAATAAGGTCCTTCAGATGCTTTATCGCATTCTCTTTACAAGTTGAGTTACTCATACAGGTTACTCCTTAACCAGATATTGCCATAGTGCCGTTGCAGTCAAATCACGTTTTTCCGCTGATGGCAGCAATGAGATATGTAAAGTATCACCGAAATCGTCCACCGTTATCAGCATCGCTTCTCGCCAGATTTCCAACAGTAAACGTATCGACAAAGGAGAAAATGTTGCATCGCCCAGCAGGTGATGTAACTGTTCCAACGTACCAACAAACTTTTCACGTTTGGAAAGATAACGGTACAATGCCGCCATCTGTTCACGGGTGGGTAGCAGCGTAGCACCCTCGTCCCGTGTTTCTTTACGTATAATGGCATCAAATCGACGTGTCACACCGAGCAACAGGTCTTCGTCTGCATCGGCAAGCCGCATATCCTTTAACAAAACGGTCGGTGAAACAACGCCTTTATACACGTTCTTCTCCAAAGTGACAGCTAGATCGAAGGTATCGCCGCAGACAAGAGGACAATCCGCATACGCTGCATTAAATTTCAAAACACTGACACGTGCGTTGCCCTTAGAGAAAGACAAACGCAGATGTTTACCGTTCCCTATCGGCGTAATGTTATCCAGTCGCATACCGAACAAACCGAATACAGGCACGGGATTTCCGGCCCCAAACGGTTCTAAAGCAGATAACAGCATCACTTTTTCGACATCGATAATAGAAGGACGTAGTTTAATGTCTATCTGCAATGCCGCAGCAGGCATCTGTGGATACATCTCTGCAGCATACGCATTGATGCGTTCTTTGAACACCGCAATATTTTCTTCCTGCAACGTCACACCGGCAGCCAATTCGTGACCGCCGAAGGTAATAGCCGTATCCTTTACCGCAGACAAGGCGTCAAACAGAGAAAAGCCGGCAATACTGCGACCGGAGCCCTTAGCGATACCATCTTTAACCGTTAACACAACAGACGGTTTTCCGTACCGTTCCGTAAGACGTGCCGCCAAAATGCCAATAACACCAACCGGCCAGTCCTCACCTTCAACCACCAACACACGTGCCGCCGCTTCCGCCGGGTTTTCACGCAGGTACGCATCGATTTTCTTGAGAATACCGGCCTCCGCCGTCTGACGTTCTACATTGCATGCTTGTACTTGCTCAGCCATGGCACGTGCCGTGTCATAATCCTGCTCTAACAGCAGTTGCACCGCTATCAGCGGATCGTGCATACGCCCCGCCGCATTCAAACGAGGTGCCAGGGTAAAGACCACACGTGTGGCGGTCAATTCTTTATCCAGCATACCCGCAATTTCAGCAAGCGCCTTAAGGCCGGGGCGACGGAGATGATTCATCACCTGCAAACCGCTGCGTACCAAGCTGCGTGTGGTACCGGTCAGCGGCATCACGTCCGCCAACGTACCAAGCGCCACCAAATCACCGTATTTTTCCATAACGGTGTCGGGGTCACCATCCAAAGCACATACTAACATATATGCCACGCCGACACCCGCATAATTCACACAACCACTGGGACAGTCCTCACGGTGAGGATCCACCACCGCCACCGCCGCAGGCAATATATTCTGCGGCTGATGATGATCAGTTATTACAACATCAATGCCTTTTTCAGAGGCATACGCCACTTCATCTACAGCTGTAATACCATTGTCCACCGTTATAACCAAGGAGATTTCCTGTGACGCAAACTCATCAATTACCGTGCTATGAAGGCCGTAACCGTCACCTTCACGGGTGGGTAAACGATATTGTACGTCCGCACCCTGTTCCTGCAAATAGGAATACAGCAATGCCGTAGCGGTAATACCATCCACATCATAATCGCCGTACACCATAATTTTTTCACCGTTGTCAATCGCATGCGATATGCGTTCCACAGCAGCATCCATATCCGCAAACGAAAACGGATCGTCGACATCATTTCCGAGGAGAAAAGACATAGCGTCCTCGGGTGTTTTTACGCCCCTTGTGGTCAGCAACAGTGCCAAAAACGGATTCAATTCACACTCTTCCGCTATGAACGCCGCCGTATCGGTATCTAAAGCGGGAAGGATCCATTTGCGAATTGCCATGCCTCTTTCCTCCTCTCAAGAAATTTTAATATGTATTATAACATTTTTCGAGCGGTTTTTCAATATGATTTTCCATAAAACAAAACTATTTTTTGCAGACTGCGTGTTTGACTTGATTTTGCAAACATAAAATAGTATACTGAAGATAAGAGAAATATTCGGGAGGATGCGTATGGGTTACCGCATATTGAAATATGATCCCTACTTAGCGCCGCACGCAGAAGACCTTGCTTTACGCATGGAGAATTATGCCGTCAAACGTGCAGAACTGGTAGGTCAATCGGGAAAACTAGTCGATTTTGCGGAAGGATACAGATATTTCGGTATTCATCCGACAAAAGACGGCTGGGTGTACCGTGAATGGGCACCTGCAGCAGAAGCCATGTTCCTTACAGGTGATTTCAACAATTGGGACACCTATGCCCTGCCCATGAAACGGCTGGACAACGGCGTGTTCGAGCTATATTTAGACGGCACGGATGCATTGCAGGTAGGAGAAAAGGTACAAGCTATTCTCATACACAACGGTGAAACCTTGCGCCGTGTACCTACCTACGCTACCCGTGTTGTACAAGACCCCGAAACCTATTGGTGGTGTGCAGAGGTTGATAACGTGTTATACGATCACTTCAAGTGGACCGACAAGGCGTTCAAGCCCACTGCGACACCGTATATCTACGAGTGTCACATCGGTATGGCACAGGACAAATACGACGTCGGCACCTACAAAGAGTTCACCGAAAATATTCTCCCCCGTGTCAAAAAGCTGGGCTATAACACCATTCAGATTATGGCCATTATGGAGCATCCCTACTACGGCTCCTTCGGCTATCAGGTATCCAATTTCTTCGCCGCCTCCTCCCGCTACGGATACGGCAAAGATTTGAAAGAGCTTATCAATACCGCACACAAAATGGGCATCACCGTGCTTTTGGACGTAGTGCATTCTCACGCAGTAAAGAATGTCGGCGAAGGACTCAACCTGTTCGACGGCACCGAATATCAATTCTTCCACGAAGGTGGCAAAGGCAATCACAGTGCATGGGATACCAAGCTGTTTAACTACGGCAAAAACGAAGTGCTGCATTTCCTTCTGTCCAACCTGAAGTTTTGGATGGATGTATATCACTTTGACGGCTTCCGCTTTGACGGTGTTACCTCTATGCTGTACCACGACCACGGTTTAGGCAGTGCGTTTTGCAACTACGATATGTATTTCTCAATGAACACCGACACTGAAGCAGTCACCTATTTGCAGCTCGCCAACGAATTGATACACACATATAACCCCAAAGCTCTAACCATTGCAGAAGACATGTCGGGTATGCCGGGTATGTGCATTCCGCTTAAAGACGGCGGTATAGGTTTTGATTTTCGTCTTTCGATGGGCGTACCGGATCTCTGGATTAAAATGATCAAAGAATCCACCGACGAAGCGTGGAATATGGATACGCTTTGGTACGAATTGACGGGACGTCGTCCCAAAGAGAAAAACATCGGCTACTGTGAGTCGCACGACCAGGCACTTGTCGGTGACAAAACCATTATGTTCCGTCTGTGTGATGCGGACATGTACACGGGGATGAGCAAAAACAGCGGTAACGTTGTGATTGACCGTGGCGTCGCACTGCACAAAATGATCCGTTTGCTTACCGCCACCCTTGCAGGCGAAGGATATCTCAATTTTATGGGCAACGAGTTCGGTCATCCCGAATGGATTGATTTTCCGCGCGAGGGTAACGGTTGGAGCTACCACTACTGTCGCCGTCAATGGTCGTTGGTGGAGAACCCCGACTTACGATACGAGCAGTTAGAGGCCTTTGATATTGCCATGATTTCTTTGTTACGCAAAGAACGTCTTCTCGCAAAACCTGCCGAACGTCGTTTTATCCATAACGATGACAAGGTGATCATTTACAAAAAAGGAACCATCACCTTCGCTTTTAACTTCCATCCGAACAAATCCTTCGAAGGATACTTCGTGGAAACAGAGGCCACCGGTGCCTACCGCGTATGTCTTTCCTCCGATGCACCCGCATTTGGCGGCTTTGACCGCATTGATCGTGCATATATTTATGATGCAAAAAGACAGCCCGACGGCAGAACAGGATTTTACTGTTATCTCCCCTCACGCACCGCTGTCGCCTTCAAAAAAGTATAAAAAAGAACGCCCGGTGGGCGTTCTTTTTTAATGCTCTTTTATGTACGTATCCAATATCTTAGCCGCATCGTGTACACATTTAAGACACGGGCGAGACGCATAATACTCGTTGGTCCGTGCCTCAGGTGTACCTCCAACTTCAGCATTCTTTAATATTTCTCGGCAAATAATAGAGCCGTTTTTCTCTTGGAATTGTTCGCACAAATCACGTATCAAGCGATAGTGCTCCGATTTTATTTCTCCGGTTTCGGGAGTGGCATAACCGTATTGCAGCCCTGCCGCCATACACATACCGCTGACCGCACCACAGACCTCTCGTTGTCTGCCGACACCGCCACCAAACGAGCAAGAAAGCTTCATGGCAACGTCAAACGGCACACCGAGTTGCTCACAAAAAGCACCAAACACCGCCTGTGCACAGTTATAGCCGTCTAAAAACAGTTGTTCCGCTTTTTTTACAGTATCCATAGTTTACCCTTCCTTTGCCGCCTTTTTGCGTTCCCAATACCGACTCATCGTGAAGGCAGGATCCTCCGTTTTCTCCACGCCGAGAAAAGCAGGCGGTACAAAAGCGTGTGCTTCCTCCTCAGAATCAAACTCTACTTCAGCATAATAAAACGCAGTAGGTGCACCACTGTCTACCAAGCTGCACTCCAGCTGTCTGCCGTCATCCAAACGGTATACACGGAAATCCTTACGAATCAGCGGCACCTCAAGCAACGCCGTCAATGCCTCAAATTTTTCCTCAGTCAAGTCCATTTCCACTTCGGTACGCACAAGCGTTCCTGCGCTTTTAAAGCACAGACGATAACTCACCGTTTCGTCTGTTTTTTTCTTGCGGATACGTACAACCGGTGCAGAAGCAATATACCCCTGCCATACCGTTGCCTCCTCTATAAGCGGCAGGTGTTCAGGAAAAGCATCTATCAAAAACTTTCTCTCAATCTCACAATTTTTCAATGCGAACAACTCCTTCAAAAGGAGCATACCATACTTTCGGAAAATTACAAGACCGTTTTAAGAAATTTTGAGCTGCAGGCGAAATTTATCCGCAATCATCGCAACAAACTCGCTGTTAGTGGGTTTGCCACGTCCTGTGTGCACCGTATATCCGAAATAGGAATTGAGCACATCCACATCACCACGATCCCATGCCACTTCAATGGCGTGACGAATGGCACGTTCTACACGAGAAGAAGTGGTATTATGTTTTTTGGCAACCGCAGGATACAGACGTTTTGTTACCGCATTGATGATTTCATCGTCCTCTATCGCCATCAGAATGGCATCACGCAGATACTGATATCCTTTGATATGCGCAGGTACACCTATCTGATGAATAATTTCGGTGACACGCATCTCAAGACTTGCGCTATCCAACCCCAAACGTGCCGAAGTATTATCTGCTTGTACTGTTTTACCGCAAAGCGTACGGATGCGTGCAGCCATATCTACAGCGGAAAACGGCTTTAACACAAAGTAGTCAGCACCACCACACACCGCTTCTCGCTCCATATTGGGATTGTCAATGCTGGACATCACCATAAACTGCGGCACGTGTGCAAGGGATTTTGCATACGTTGCTTTCATAACACCTATGGAGTCCAGACGAGGCAAGAAGAAATCCAGCAATACCACATCCGGATGCAATGTACAGATAGCATCCAGCACCTTCTTGCCGTCCTTTTCCACCGTCTCTACTTCCAATCCGTTTTCCCTCATAATTTTTGCACAAGGCAGCCCAAAATAGTCGCTGTTATCCGCCAACAGCACCTTGATTTGTTTTTCCATAAAAGTAACTCCTTTTTACAAGTATGTAAATTGACTTCACATTCGCCGGCAAAAGAATAGTATCACTCTTTGGAAAAATTTGCAATACTTTCGCATAAAGTTTTGAAAAAAATTATTTTGTTCGCAAAAAACCTGTCGAACGCTGTCAAACTGTGTCAAATACAACAAAAAAGCAGTATGATTCTTTTGGAATCGCACCGCTTTTTTCGCCAATATTCATTGTTTCACTAACCTGTTTTACAGTTCTCCCCAACCGTACCGGTCTGCCATTTTTTCAATTTCTTCCTTTTTACGCATACCGTCAACCGAATTCTCGGAGAACAAATTGCATGCAGCAGCCGATGCGGCGAATTCTAAAATAGCCCTATCGCTATATCCATTATAGATAGCATACAGTGAGCCCGCACAGAAAGCATCGCCGGCGCCCACACTGCCCCGTATCTCCTCTTTGGGTATACGCAAAGACGGTACCGCAGTAAACGTGTCGGTTGGCACATCATAACAGAAGCCGGCACGCTTGCAATGTATAATGACCTTGTCCTTAACGCCCTGTGATGCCATATAGCGCATAGTTTTCTCTATATTCTCTACCAACAGGTTACCGCCTTGATCATACGCAGGCAAGTCGGTCAGCATACCGCTTTCCACTTCGTTTAGAATCGCATAGTTACAGTATTTCAGTGCAGGCAAAACCTTCTGCTTATAGCGATCGGTGCTTTCACTGACCACATCAACGGATGTTTTGATACCGCTCTCCTGCACATCATGTAAAAAGCGTGCCATTACCGTTCCGTATTCGGGATCTTCCTGATCAAAGCAGTCAAGCAGCAATATGTAACCAATGTGAAAAATCACACAGTTAAGCCCCACAATGTCCACATCTTTCGGTCCGAAAGCCGCATTGGCGCCTCTGGCATGGAAAAAGGTACGTTCACCCGACGGTACACTCATAACATCGCTGAAGCTGGTAGGTTTGTCAGAGGACACAAGCACACGACTGCAATCAATGTTATGTCTGCCTAAGCGGGATAAAATATATCGTCCGTACTCATCGTCACCGATTTTACCGCACACGGAAATCGGCAAGTTTCGGTCAATGACCGCAAGGTCGATAGCCGTATTCGGTGCACAGCCGCCAACCGACTGCTGTACATCCAGAATATTGGAAAGCATACCGATTTCCGGAAAACAATCCAAACGTTTCACAATATCCGCCAGCATATTACCTGCAATCGTGATGCCCTTTCTCTCGCCAGTCAGCATATAGTCAACAGACGTCCCCAACATCCCCGCCAATGCCGGCAACTGTGTAATTTCGGGATATCCGAGACCGCTCTCCCATCGGCTGACCGTTTTATTGGAAATGCACAGCTTTTCCGCTAACTGTATTTGTGTCAAACCTTTTTTCTTGCGCAAGTGCGCAATAAGGCGTCCAAGATTCTTTGCATCCATTTTTCCACCTTCTCCTGCGTTTTCCTTATTTTTATTATAGCAAAGCAATATCCTGAAGGTAAACCTATTTTAAAAAGACTTTATGAATAGAATTTCACTAAAACTACCCATTAAATCTATGAATCGTAGAACTAAAAGCGTAAAAGGCAGCGGCACACCCGACTTATGAACGCCGAAGAGTTTTTCTTTTCCAATCATGCGGAAAGAATTAAAAAACTGCTAAATGATATTATTATTGTGATGGGAGAGCCCGAAATCAACACACTGCGTCTATACAGCAAGCTTTTTGCGGTACCGGATTTAATACTAAATGACGCAGCGGCTCCTATCCAGGACCAGTCTACCGCCGACACCATCACCGCCGCCAAGCGTTTTATAGAAAAGCACGCAGGAGAAGCCATTTCCCTTGCCGATATTGCGGCAGCGGTCAACCTAAGCAAAACCTATTTTCATTCTCTGTTCACCGGTGCAGTCGGCAAAACACCGCACGATTATCTTATTACCTGCCGTATTAACAATGTCAAAAAGATGCTATGGGACAGTAACAACAACATAGGATATATTGCCCAGACCTGCGGTTTTGGTTGTCAGCAATACCTTAATAAGATTTTCAAGCAACAAACAGGTATGACCCCGGGGCAGTACCGCAAATCTCTCAGCGAAAACTATCTACTATGAGAAAAAGGTATCTATCAAGCGATAGACACCTTTTTTATTAGTGTGATTTTAAGTATTCTTGGCGTCCAATCGTGTAAAGGTCATTACCTTCACAATCTATAATCACTGTCAACGGCATATCTTTGACGGTAAGCTTTTGCAGTGCTTCTGCACCGAGATCCTCAAACGCAATCAATTCCGCACGCTGTACGCATTTAGCGAGCAGTGCACCTGCTCCGCCGACAGCACCAAAATATACGCCGCCGTATTGCTTCATAGCTTCAATCACCGCCGATGTCCTGGCGCCCTTTCCTATCATACCACGTGCACCGACCGACAGCAGAGTAGGTGCATACACATCCATTCTGCCACTGGTAGTAGGGCCTGCCGAACCGATGACAGCATTCGGTTTTGCAGGTGTAGGACCGACATAATAAATGGTAGCATCTGTTGGGTCAAACGGCAGCGTTTCGCCTCGTGCCAGCATTTCGC
>JAZNXY010000128.1:0-4935 GCA_045594105.1 Acutalibacteraceae bacterium
TTGACGGTTGTGGGTAACACCGCTACTGCGAAGGTTACCAAAGGCGAAACGGTTATCCTTGAAAAAACCGTGACTTTGGGTACTTACTATGGTTCCGGTTATTTATTCCTGTCCGGTGCGAACCAGCAGGGTTGGTACAGTGACATCGAAGTGACCCGTTTGGATGCAAACGGCAACCCCGTTGATTTCAGCGATGATAACGAAGGTTGGACCTTCGGCGAATCCTTTGATGCGAAAGCTACTTATCACAGTGATGATTCCAAATTCTGGTGCAACACCGGTGCGGATATGTTCTGGATGGCAGGCGGCAATGCTACCTACTACCTGTTCGATAATCCCACCACCTATGCGGACGATGCGGCAACGGTTGCACATCTGAAAGAAAAATTTGATTTCTGGGCATATCTGGGTAACAAAGGTAAACCGATGGCAGAACCGTATAACACCACCCAAGATGCGCTCGGCTCGACCGACGAGTATCTGAAAGGTGCGACGGCTCGTTGGTATTACACGACGGAAGGTTTTACACATGTGGCTACTTCAACCGGTGGCGGCGAGGTTTTCCGTAAAGGTTTAACCATTTCCCCGAAGGTGAACGGCAAACTGATTAAAGCACGTAACGTGGAAGTGCTTACCGATTTGATTATGACCTATGATTCAAAGGATTTCAGTGCATGGGGCATTTCGTTGCGTTCTAAAGAAGCCGGTGTGTTTATCAGCGGCAACAACGATACAAATAACAAATATGCAGACCACATTGCGTTGCAGATTACTCTTAACGGCATTAACATCGTAGACGGTAAAAGAGCACCGCAGTATGCGAACAGCATCAAGGGCGATGCCGGTTATGTTGCGTGGAGCGACGGCGGTACCCACTATAACGTAACTGTATACGCAAAATTGGTGAATGATAAACTGACCGTAAAGGTTACCGACAGCAAAACAGGTGCTACTCTCTATGAAGAAACCGACAAAACGGTTTCCTACGTTGAAGAAGGTTACGTTGCGCTGACAACTGCACAGGGGTGGGCAACTGTTTCTAACCTGTACGTCAACACGTTGGACGGCGCAGGTAACGTCATCGCTCCCGACAGCGAACTGACCACCACCGACCGCTACACCGGCTCTGCTTGGAATGTTACCTACAATGGCATGTTCCCCTACGGCACTGCAAACCAAGCGGCGGCAGGCGTCCCCGCATATCTGCAAACCTCCACCAGATATATCAACTACGACGGAAAAAATACGAACTACTTTGGCTTTACCGGCCAGAATTTCTACAACAAAAACCGCGAATATGCGGTGGCTGACGGTTACGCCTTGGTGACTGAGGGTGATGTAACATCCATCAAAGATGCAGAAGGCAACGTAGTGGCTTCTACCAATGATTACACGGTGGATGCTATCGGCTACAAGGACGCTGAACAGACCATCATCAAGATTACCAGCAACAATAGGGAAATGGACGCTATCGTAAACAGCTGGATAACGCCCGCGAAAGCATATCTCAATGCGAGATTCGATGCGTACTACGTTGATACCGCTGTCTACAAAGGTGCTAACCTTTCCGATAACGGCTGCCACTTTTGGTACAGGTGATGCGGAAAACACCATCACCTTAAGCGGTGGTACTTTTACCTTCGGCGACCGTCACTCTACCTTGAACTCTCCCGTAATCTTTGAAAATACTAAGATTGTGGTTCCGGATTCCACCAGCACCGAAGTATGGTTTGCGGCAGGTCACAAGCTGGTTATCAAAGACACCGTTACGATGGAAGGTCACTTTGACTCCTTGTACGGTGGCGTTTACCAGACCAAAGATCTGGAGAAAACCGAGCTCGAAATCTACGCAGGTAACTACCACAACATTTTAGGTGGTTCTGCGAAGAAACACGTTGCTGAAGCATACATTACTGTTGGCGGCAACGTGAACGCAGCACTCAAATCCGAAGCGGAAGAAAGCCACAACGTCGGCATTTGGGGCGGCGGTGCGGAAGGCGCTGACACGGGTGACACTTACATCACCTTCGGCGGCAATGCATACTCCTATATGATTTACGGTGGTTCCTCTCAAGCGGGTACCATCAGCGGTGATACCCACGTGACCATCACCGGCGGTGAATGCGCACAGATCTTCGGTGGCTGCGACCGTGTATCTATGACAGGTAACACCAACGTTGTTGTTAACGGCGGTACCGTTACCCGTCGTATCTACGGTGGTTGCTACAACGAGGAAGACAGCCAGACCTTCCACGTAACCGGTAACACCAACGTGACCATCAGCAAAGACCTTAATTTCACCAAAACCGGTAAGAGCAGTGGCGTGGCTGCTTATGAAGGCATCCGTGCCGGTAGCCGTGCAGGCCAGAACTTCGCTGATGAAGTTTCTACCTTGTACTTCGTGAATACTGCTGCACAGACTGCTCATAGCGGCAACCTCGGCAGAAGCTCTGACGCATCCTTTATTTCTTGGGCATTTGGTTCCAAACCCGCAGAAACTACCGATAACACCGTTGTTCTCGGTTAATGCTTCATTGAGTTTCACAATGTAAACTTTAAAAACCCCCGTTCACCGAAAGGTGAACGGGGGTTTTCTTTGGATATTGCCTTTTCAAACAGGGTATGCTATTATACATTATATATAGTAGACCGCAAGGGGATTTTTATGGAAGAAATCAAACGAGAAGATATAGCAGAGCGTTGTTTGCTGGTGGCAGTAGATACCGGCGAATATGATATTGAGACCGCATTAGACGAATTGACCGAATTGGCGCAGACTGCAGGAGCCGAGGTGGTCGGTCGGGTGGTGCAAAAACGAGAGGCACCCGATAAATCTACCTGTGTGGGCAGCGGACGGCTTTGGGAAATTGCGGAGTTGTGTATCAATGATGAAATTGACCTGGTGATTGTAGACCGTGAGCTGACCCCCACACAGCAGTGTGGTCTCGATGATGCCTTGCCGTGTCGGGTTATTGATCGCACTATGCTCATTTTAGATATTTTTGCAGGGCGTGCACGGTCTGCAGAAGGACGTCTGCAGGTGGAGCTGGCACAGCTGCAGTATATGCTGCCACGTCTTGCGGGACAAGGCACTGCCCTGTCCCGTCTGGGCGGCGGTATCGGCACACGTGGCCCCGGTGAAACCAAACTGGAGAGTGATCGTCGCCATATCCGCCGTCGCATTGAGTCGCTGAAAGGACAATTGCGTGAGGTGGAAGGACGCAGAAAGCTGCATCGTGACCGCCGTGAAAAAGACGGATTACGAACGGTGGCGATTGTCGGATATACCAATGCGGGGAAATCCACTCTGCTCAATCGGTTGACCGATGCAGGTGTCTTGGCAAAAGATATGCTGTTTGCAACACTGGACACCACCACCCGTGCCTTAAAACTGCCCGACGGCAGAACGGTGCTTCTGATTGATACGGTAGGATTTATCCGTCGCTTGCCGCACCATCTCGTACGTGCGTTTCACGCAACCTTAGAGGAGGCGGCCGAGGCGGATTTGGTGTTAAATCTTTGTGATGCTTCCTCATCCGATGCGGCAGAGCATCTTTCCATTACCCGTGACCTTCTGCAGTCGCTGGGCAGGGGAGAACGTCCCGTTTTAGAGGTGCTGAATAAATGCGATTTGTTGCCGGACGGCTTTCGCCATGATGTCGGGAGGGTGCATATCAGTGCAGCAACTGGTGAAGGTATCCCTGCGCTTTTGGATGCTGTTGCTGCTGCTCTGCCGCCAGACCGTAAACGGCTGCAGCTGCTATTTCCGTTCTCTCGGGGCTCGCTTGCGGAGCAGTGTCGCAGGGAAGGTGCTGTGGAATATGAGGAATATGTGGCAGAAGGTCTTAAAATGACCGTGACGGTGGATTTCCGTCTGTGGCATAAATTAAAAGAAGCGGGTATTGACGGTGCACATACCGAATAATGGAAAAAATGTAGGAAAAACCTCGAAAAACGCCTTGCCATAACGGGTAGGTTTGTGGTACAATACCCATATATGATACTTCGTGGAAAAGGGGAAGAAAAAGATGGCGCATCATGACATCAACAGTGAAAACATTTTTGGTCAGGAGGAGTATGTTGCACCTATGCGTATTATTGCACTTTCCAGTGCAAAAGAGCTTGGTGCGAAAATTGACGCACACTTGACCCAGTGGGCGCAGAAGTGTGGCCGTGATGATCAAACCTTCCTGGTAGAGGCGGAATGTCCGCGCTTCTCTTCGGGCGATGGCAAGGGTCTTATCAAAAGCAGTATCCGCGGTGATGATTTGTACATTATCGTAGACGTGGGTAACTATAACTGCAAATACAAAATGTTCGGTCGGGAAAATGCGATGTCTCCCGATGATCATTTTCAGGATCTGAAACGTATTATTCAGGCAACCAGCGGTAAAGCGCACCGCATTAACGTCATTATGCCGATCCTGTACGGTGGCAGACAGCATCGCCGTAACTACCGTGAGTCTTTGGATTGTGCGGTGGCGTTGCAGGAATTGCAGGCAATGGGCGTTTCCAACATCGTGACCTTTGATGCGCACGATCCCCGTGTACATAACGCTATTCCGCTGATGGGCTTCGATAATGTGATGCCGTCCTATCAGGTGCTCAAAACCTTGTTCCGTTCTTTCCCGGATTTGAAAATCGACAAAGATCACCTGATGATCGTCAGCCCCGACGAAGGTGCTTTGAACCGCAATATGTATTACGCTTCCTGCCTCGGTGTTGACCTGGGTATGTTCTACAAACGTCGTGATTATTCCCGTGTTGTCAACGGCAGAAACCCGATTGTCGCACACGAATATCTCGGGAACTCGGTAGAGGGCAGAGACGTCTTTATTGCGGACGATATTATCGCTTCGGGCGAATCTATGCTGGATATCGCTTACGAGCTGATAAAACGCAATGCGGGCCGTGTATTCTGCTATGCGCCCTATG
>JAZNXY010000129.1:0-18569 GCA_045594105.1 Acutalibacteraceae bacterium
AAGCTGCAGGCGTTGTGAACATCATCGCTGTTGACGGCGTAGACACCCGTTTGGAACTCGCTAAAGAAATGGGCGCTACCGCGACCATTAACTTCCGCGAACTCAAAACCATCGAAGAAAGAGTTGCTAAGGTTCAGGAACTCACAAACGGCTTCGGCGCAGACTTCGTGTTCCAGTGCACCGGCGTTCCGCAGGCGGCTGCTGATGCTTACAAATATGTACGTCGTGGCGGCGGTTACTGCGAAATGGGCTTCTTCGTGAACGCAGGTGAATGCACCATGAACCCCCACTTCGACCTCTGCAACAAGGAAATCACCCTCGTTGGCTCTTGGGTATACGGCGCTAACGAATACATCGAAACTTTGGGCTTCCTGACCAAAGCGAAGGAAATGGGCATTCCGGTTGAAAAACTCGTTACCCATCACTATCCGCTGACGCAGTACGTTGAAGCGATGGAGAAAAACATTTCTCTCACCGGCGTTAAAATTGCTATCGTAATGGAATAAACCTAACATAAAAACCTCGGCGCAGTTTCGCGCCGAGGTTTTTTCTATCTCTCTTTACCTTTTTAATAAACTGTGGTATACTTTTGCAGACGACGGATACAGCCGCTCGCAATAATACCTAAACCACTTGGGAGAATACATATGAAAAATTTTACATCTGTTTTGGCGATGTTGCTCGCTGTTTTGTTGCTGTTCACCGCCTGCGCGGCAAACAATGCAAACGGCAGCGGCGAAACCGAAACCGTAACCACAACCGCCACAAAAAGCACCGTACGCATCCAACGCATAGACACAGACAAGTTGCAGGAATACGCAGCGGTGAAGGCCCTGCTCAAAGACAACCAAAACAGCTCCCTGAGCAAGCCCGAAACGTATAAGCACATAGATTCGTTTTGGTTTGACAGCGACAAACCCAACACGTTTTTACACATCGGCGGCAAGGCGCTCGTTCCGTTGAACGAAAGCATTGCCTATCCGTTTTTGGAAGTGTGCGCCGATATGCAGGCAAACCCCTTCCGCAACTTTAACACGCTGGTACAAAGCAAAAAGGTCATTCCCACAGCAAACGCGTTAAAGCAGGCAAACGGTGATGTTTTGTTCGATTTTGGGTTTGTTGATTTTACCGCCGCATACAAACTGCATTCGTTGGCATCCACTCCCGAAAAAACAGCGTACGCCTACACAAAAGAGGGCTGTGAAGCCTTTGTGCAAGCGGTCATTGCTCTGGCCAAAACCAACACGGTAGAAACACCCGCGCTTTTGACAGAAAAACAATATCCCCTCGTTCACTTTTCGCAGCAAGACAACTGCTACTACGGCTATCTGCTGCAATACGGCACCTCGTACGGATACGGATTGGCAATATATTTCCGTTCCGATGACGGCAAAAACATCACCGACGTTACCCTGCAAACCATGCGTATTGCCTTCCCTTCTACCGATTACAGCGCCGGCGTATCCATCGGCATGAGTGCGCGCGATGCGGATGACTGTTTTGAGGTCGTGTCTCTCATTACCGCCATCGAGCAACTCCTTGCAGGCGATGCATACATTGACGTTCCGTTGCAAGACAATCCCGACCTTTTCGGCGGCAAATATACGTTCCCGTCACAATACACCGTTGGGGTGTATACGGCCTCCCTGCAATGTGAAACGTATCAATCGGTCATGAGTAACGGCGAAAAATACTATTACGATACCTTTACCAATTTCGCCTATTCCCTGCGATTACAGTAACAAAAAACGCGAGATGAGTTTTCATCTCGCGTTTTTATACATTATTCAGTTCTTTGGCCAGTTGCCGCGCTTCTCTGCGTGCCGCTCGCTTAGCAAGGCGCTGCTGCCGTGCCATCACCTGCGAGGTGCGGAACGCTTCGTCCTGCATCTTTTCATGGTGAATGCGTTTTGCGCCGATACGCACAGTAAAAATCATAGTTATGATGATACAGCAAACTGCCGTCAGCAAATCACCCAGATTCAGCAGCAGAAGTATGCCGATAATCACCACCAGCGACGTAAACGGCATCAACGAATAGGTCACCGAGGCCAACAGCTCCCGTACCGCCAACAGATAACTGGACATAATAATATATGCCACCACAATCAGACCGAGCAAGGCCACGGCAGATACCGCTACACTAAGCACCGATTGTCCGCTGTACGAAGCGGCAAACGTCTTCAAAAACGGCACCGCTTTCAATGGAAACGTATACACCGCATCGGGAATCACGCACAACAAACAAGCACACAATGCCGTAAAGGTTATATCATACAAGGATGCCAGTATCTCATTTTCGCAGTTGTTCCGTCGCATAAAATCCATAGAGAAAACACTGAATAAGGACAACTGCACCAATGCCTCATACGAAAAAACGGATTCAAAAAACAAGCTCGGCAACGTAAATACGGGCAAGCTCAGCACAACATCCTTCTCAAGATCTCCCGTGTATCCACTCCTGAACTTAACGACACCGAATATCACAACAAAAAGCAGCATCCAGAAAAACAGCTTCATCATCTGTGAAAACCGAACGGTCTTTTTGGGGAAAGCGGTTGTCTCTGACCCGATAAGCTGCTCCCGCTGCGGCTTTCTCTGCAGCCACCCGAAAATATAGGTCAGTCCCCGCATCAACCAGGAAAACGGCAAAAAGAAAATCTTAGATATGTAATCC
The DNA here is from genome assembly GCA_045594105.1 of Acutalibacteraceae bacterium. Lineage (GTDB taxonomy): Bacteria > Bacillota > Clostridia > Oscillospirales > Acutalibacteraceae > URNF01. The sequence continues at coordinate 2,678 of JAZNXY010000129.1, forward strand.
ACGGCCAAGCAAGCGGGTGTTAACAGCCGCCGCACAAGCAGCCCCTCAAACCTGAACAACAGAATCAGCAAAATAACAGCCGTGGCCACAATCAGTGCCGTTTCCACAGTAAATCACCCCTTTTCGACACAACGATTATAACAGTCCGCATACATAAAAGCAAGTCATATGCCCACAAAAGCAGCTTTTCTTAAACCGTACTTGAAAAAATTGTCATTATGTGTTAGAATAAACGAGCAAATACTAAAAACACCGTCAACCAAGACCATACACTGAAAGGATGGATTGGAAAAATGAAGGCCTATATTATTTATTGTATCATTGCGGCAGGCATCGCTGCTGCTTTCTCTTTGTGTATCACACCGTTGGTGCGTATCCTTGCATACAAGATAAAGGCACTGGACGTGCCGAGAGATGCACGACGTGTACACAAAAAAACCACCCCTCGCCTCGGCGGCCTGGCACTCTGGTTCGGTTTTACCGCTACCAGCATTCTCTTTTGTGCTATCACCAAAGAGTCTATTGCCATGTGGGTAGGTGCTACCTTGATTGCTGTGATCGGTGTTTTTGATGACCGCTTCGGTATCCCTGCTTTACTGAAACTGTTTTTACAGACTGCTGTTGTGGTAGGCACGGTTATTTTCGGTGAGTTGATTGTCGAGGAAATCAACATTTTAGGTACGGTTATCACCTTCGGCCGCCCCTTCGGTATTGTGCTCTCGGTTTTCTGGATCGTTGCACTTATCAATGCTATCAATCTGATTGACGGCCTGGACGGTCTTGCTTGCGGTATTTCCTGTATCGGCTGTATAGCCATTCTGTTTATCTCTATTATCTATTCCAACACTTATATGGCTCTGTTCTCCGCCATTCTGATTGGTGCTTGCGTGGGCTTTTTGCCCTTCAACTTCAACCCCGCCAAAATCTTTATGGGTGACACCGGCTCGATGTTCCTCGGTTATATTCTGGCGATGCTGTCCATTCAGGGTAGTATGAAGATGAACTCCTTGATTGCCCTGTTGACACCCGTTGCGGTGTTTGGTTTACCGATTCTCGATACCGCTTTTGCGTTTATCCGCAGAATCCTGCAGGGCCGTTCTCCTTTCTCTGCTGACCGTGGTCATCTGCATCATCGTTTTATCGATATGGGCTTTACCCAGAAGCAAACGGTGTTTATTATGTATACCATCAGCTCCGCACTCGGCATTGCTGCCATTTTGCTGTCTCTGCGCAACAAAAACATGGGTGTGGAATTGCTCAGCGGAAAACGCCTCGTTTTCTGTGCGATCGGCGTTCTGGTTATCAGCGTTGTGTTGTTTGTTACCGAATTTATTATTTTCCACAACGTGCATGTGCGCCGTCACTCCGGTTTGGGTCTCCCCAGAGAAGAAAATACCGAAGAACCGACCCAAGCACAAGAAACCGAATAACAGTCAAGCCGCAGAAGCTTCATCTCTGCGGCTTTTTTCATTTTTTCCTAAATATTTTTTGGCGAATACTTTACTTTTTTGGCACGTTGTACTACTATTATACTGAGAATGCTGGGGGGCTGTCAATGTCAACCGATAATATCAAAAAAATGAACATCGCACTGTCATACGCGTATATCGTTCTGGTGGCGATTTTACTGGCATTTAACTATCAGCTGTTTATTGTTAAAAACAGCTTCGCTCCTGCAGGCATTAACGGTATTGCCACTATGATACAGTACAAAACCGGCTTCAGTATCGCCTATATGTCCATTTTAATCAACGTACCTCTGTGTATCCTTGCGTATTTTCTGGTAGATAAGCAGTTTGCCAAGAAAACACTCTGCTTTTGTCTTACATATTCGGGCGTTTACCTGTTGTTACAAAGAATCGACCTTTCGGTGTTTCAGTACGATGCAGGTGGACACGACACCATTTTTCCTGTCATTATCAGCGGTATCTTAGGCGGCGTTGTATACGGCTCTTGCATCCGTTTGGGTGCTTGTACGGGTGGCACCGATATTTTTTCCAAATATATCAGCCAAAAGAAGCCCACCTTAAACTTTTTCTGGGTCACCTTTTCTATCAATGCGGTGGTGGCTGTGGCCTCCTTCTTTGTGTATGCCACACCGGACAAAGCGGGTGTCCTTTCGTATGACTACAAGCCCGTTTACCTTTGCATTATGTACTGCTTCTTATCCAGCTTTGTAGGCAACTACATTATCCGCGGTACAAAATCGGCATACAAGTTTACCATTATTACCTCCCATGCCACAGAAATCAACAATGAGATTTTACATACCTTAAAACGCGGTGCCACCCAAATGGCAGCGCTTGGCACCTACAGCAACAATCAAAAGCAGGTTATTATCTGCGTGGTCAACAAACATCAATTGGCGGATTTTCAAAAAATCCTCAGTAAATATGACGATACCTTCTCCTTCTCTGAGATGGTAAACGAAACATACGGCAACTTTAAGCATATACGATAGGAGAGAGTAGAGCATGAGTTACGTACACGATTTAGAAGCCATTATCGCTAACCACGCTGGTGAAACCACCGCTATCAGCGATAAAATCTGGGAATACGCCGAATCCCGTTTTGCGGAGTTTCGCTCTTCCAAGGAAATTGCCGATTATCTCGAGACACAGGGCTTTGAAATCACCTGGAATCTCGGTGATGCGGAAACCGCCTTTGTCGCACAGTGGGGTGCAGGCAAGCCCGTCATCGCCTTTCTCGGTGAATACGATGCCTTAAACGGCCTGTCCCAGCTGGCAGACTGCCCTGCGCGCGCACCGCTTTCTGCCACTGACGGTCACGGCTGCGGTCACAATCTGTTAGGTGCCGGTGCTATGGCGGCGGCGGTTGCCATCAAAGAATATATGACCGAAAAAGGGCTGTCCGGTACCATTCGTTTTTACGGCTGTCCCGCCGAGGAAAACGCAGGCGGCAAAGCTTTCCTGGTAAAGTCGGGCTGCTTTGACGATTGTGATATTGCACTGACCTGGCATCCTGCCTGGCAAAACAAGATTATCCACACCGGTTCGCTTGCCAACGTGCGTGTTTTCTTCACCTTCCATGGTGTTTCCGCACACGCAGCCGGCTCTCCGCATCTGGGCAGAAGTGCCTTGGATGCCGTGGAGCTGATGAACGTTGGTGTCAACTATATGCGTGAGCACATGATTGATGATGCACGTATTCACTATGCGGTTACCAACACAGGCGGCACCGCTCCCAACGTGGTGCAATCCGAAGCACAGGTGTTGTATGCTATCCGTGCACCCAAAGTATCGCAGGTGAAGGAGCTGTATGACCGTGTATGCAAGGTGGCACAGGGTGCCGCATTGATGACCGAAACCACCGTTGAGATTAAACAGGTCGCCGCATATGCCGATTACATCGCTTCCGAGCCCATTCTCGAACGGATGCGTGTACATATGGATGCCGCTCTGCCTCTGGAATACATCAAAGAAGAACTGGCGTATGCCGCTAAGTTCCGTGAGGTTATCACCGATTTGGATGAACAGAGCTTAAAAGAAGATGCCAAAAAATATGCAAAGCTCACCAACGACGATCTTACCACTGCGCCGCTTTGGAATTTCCGTGCACACGACAGTGCTATGGGCGGCTCTACCGACGTTGGCGACGTCAGCTGGGTATGCCCCACCGGTCAGTTCTATACGGTAACCAAGGCGGCAGGTACCGCCGCACACTCCTGGCAGATGACCGCACAAGGCAAAAGCAGTATCGCTTATAAGGGTATGCTGCTTGCGGCAAAGATTTTGGCGGCAACGGCATATGATTTCCTCACCGATCCTGCTTTGGTTACCAAAGCACGTGAGGATTGGCTCGCTTCTCTTGACGGCGAAACCTACCCCGGCTTACTGCCCAAAGACGCAAAACCTGAAATTTGGTAACGAAAAAAAGCACCGAGACATTCGGTGCTTTTTTCGCAAGACGGTACATACTACCTTTGAGGTGACTTGTTATGCATATTTTAGTTGTTTTTACAGGCGGCACTATCGGCAGTACACTTACCGACGGTTGGATTGCACCCGACGATGAAAAGCGGTATACGCTTATCAATACCTACCGTGCGACGTATGGTGACGACGTTACCTTCTCCACCTGCACGCCGTACACCATTTTGAGTGAGAATCTGTCCGCCGCAACCCTCAGAACACTGACACAAACGGTGTGTGATGCGACCAAAGAGACATTTGATGGCATCATCGTCACCCACGGCACCGATACTCTGCAATATACGGCGGCGGCACTCGCTTTTGCTACAGGTAACAACTGCATCCCCGTCTTATTGGTATCCTCCAACTACCCGCTTGACGATCCGTGTGCCAATGGCAACCATCATTTCAAGGCGGCGGTGGATTTTATCAGACAATCCTGCGGTCGAGGTGTATTTGTGGCATACAAAAACAGAAATGAACAGGTCTGCTTTCATCACGCACTGTCGGTGCTGTCCCATTTAGAGGGGGATGACAGGATATTCAGCTTGCAGAACAACGTATATGCCGTGCAAACGGAAAACGGTATCCGGGTGAGGGGAACAGTTGCTCCGTGCGAAACCCTGCCCATAAGCTTTAGTGAGGGTGCCGATATTTTAGTAGTGACACCGCATCCTGCTGAAAGCTACGCATATCCGCTCACACAATGCCGTGCGGTTATCCTGCGTCCTTACCACTCGGGAACATTGCCTACCGACGTACCTGCTTTTATCGCCTTTTGCAAACGTGCCAAGGCCGCCAACATCCCGATGTATGTAGTCAACGTCCCAAGTGGTGCCGCATACGCAAGTTGTAAACAATTTGAAGAGCTGGGACTTATCCCGCTGTATGACACCACCTTTGCAAGCACCTACGTAAAGCTCTGGATGCAATACAGTGAATAAAAAAAAGAAAGGAAGCAACGCTTCCTTTCTTTTTTTATTCGTCGATAAACTCCGTGGGGTTTAAGCGGATATATTCCGCCAAACGGGCAAGCGGCTGTTCTTTTTCTATTGCCGCAGTCACCGCATCGGGGCGGCCGTCCGCTGTCAAAAACGCCTGCACAGCGGCGGCGGTATCTTCCGCTTCCACCGTTTTAAGTCCTTCCAGACCCAAATCGTTAAAACGGGCGGTACCCTTTCCTGTCAATGCTGCCACCCCGTTATGTTCGATTTCCATCATCATCAACCACACGAAATACACCGCACATCTGCCACGACCGAGCTTCGGGAATGCTATTAGCGGGTCGGGCCTGCGACGGGGCAATTTTCCCATTAAATTGGCAACAACCGCAATCACCAACTGCTCATCGGGCGTGTTGGCGAGCGTTTCTGCGGTGAGCACTTTATATTGCTCCTGCAATTCCTCCGCACGGGTCTTTTTGTGCGGCTTTGCCTGCCGCATCAGTAACAGACCAACGATGCATGCCGCAAAAACCAACAGCAGCAATATATAGCCGTCACTGCCTACTGCAAAAAAATCGTTCATTCCGCTTCCACCAATCCTTTATAGATTTCGTTTTTACGGTGTCCCGTTTCTGCGGCTGCCTGCTTTGCCGCCGCAGTAGGTGACAATCCGTCATCCACCAAATCACGTGCAACCGCTATCGCCTGCTCCAAAGTCAGTGTCTCTTCTTCACGTTTTTCCGCACCGCCTACAATCACCACAAATTCGCCACGTGGTGCTTCCGAGGAAAACCGCTCTACAGCCGCAGACAAGGTGGTACGTATCACCTCTTCGTGGATTTTTGTCAGTTCACGTACGAGGGCTATTGGGCGTTCACCGAAGGTGGCATAAAAATCCTTTAAGGTTGCGTGCAGCTTATGCGGTGCTTCATAAAAAATCATGGTGCGCGTCTCGTCCTTCACTTCGGCAAGATGATCACGACGTGCCCGCTTATTCATACTGAGAAACCCTTCAAATGTAAACCGTCCGGCAGGCATACCTGACAGTGCCAATGCCGTCACCAGTGCACAAGGGCCCGGCACAATGCCGACAGAAATACCCTGCTCGTGACACATACGCACCAAGTCTTCGCCCGGATCGGAAATGGCAGGCAAGCCCGCATCGCTCACCAACACACCGTTTTCCCCTGCCAAAAGGCGATCACAAATGACCTGTCCGCTCGCACGTTTGTTATGCTCGTGATAGCTGACAAGTGGTTTTTTGATTTCAAAATGATTCAGCAGATTGACTGTGACACGGGTATCCTCTGCCGCAATAAAATCTGCCGCTGCCAGTGCCTCCAAAGCACGTGGAGAGACGTCCTGCAGATTGCCTATCGGCGTACCCACCAAGGTTAAATGCCCTCTGTTACTATCCTTCATTTACAACTCCTGTACGATATGCACCGTATATTTCGGCAACAACCGTTTCCTCGTCTAAATATATCGGCGGCAGCAGCTCTACCCCCGCCTTGCCGCCTTTGACCGCATCTATCAGCAGCAAAAACGGTGCCGTTCCCTCTCTGTGACTTACCGTCTGCATCCGCTTGGGCTCCAATCCATGCTCACGCAAAGCGCAAACAAGGTCGCAAAGCCGTTCGGGGCGGTGGCACACACAAAACCTGCCGCCGTATTTCAGCAAATATGCGGCAGCGGCAACCATCGAGGGCATAGTATCCGCCTGCTCGTGCCGTGCTATACGGCGTGCAGGTGCATCACTCTGCCGCCCACTGTCTGCGGAAAAATACGGTGGGTTACAAATCACCCTGTCAAAGCTGCCCCGTGCCGCTATGCGTTCGGGCTGTCGCCAATCGGCGCAGAGAAAGGATACTTCCTCCCTCTTGTTTTTCTCGGCGGACAGCCGACACAGACGGATAGCTTCCTCTTGTATATCTACGCCCAACACCGCTTTCGGTAAAAACGGTTTTTGCAGCAACAGAAACGGAATGACACCGCATCCCGTACCCAGCTCACACACCGTTTCTCCGCTTTTGCGAGAGCGGGCAAAATGGCTCAATATTACCGCATCGGTACCAAAACGAAAATCCGTTTTAACGGCTAATGACAAGCCGCCACCGAGCGTTTCCCATAAGTAAGCCATACTTTCACCTCAAATGCAAATTGCCGGACAGCCACGCTGTCCGGCAATTCCGTTTTCCACTTATTCCGCGGTAGCAGCACCCACCGGGCAAGCGTCAGCACAAGCGCCGCAATCGATGCAGGTAGCTGCATCAACGACGTATTTGCCGTCGCCTTCGGAAATCGCCTCTACGGGGCAACCTTCGGCGCAAGCGCCGCAAGCGATGCAATCATCAGTAATTTTGTAGGCCACAAAAAGCACCTCCTATCAATTAATACAAGACTATATTAGCACATTTTCGAAAAAATGCAATGCTTTTTTCGCAAATACAGGATTTTACTCCTCGTCAACGGGCTGTTCCACCTTGCCGCCCTTGGCACGCAACACCGTAATCTCATCACGGTGTACCGTAATGGGCGGAGAATCCACCGCTTTATCCAGACGCACCTTCAACAAGCCAGACAAGGTGTTCGATTCGGTGACAACGCCCTTGCCTTCGGGAGTGGATACCACCGCACCGACACGAGGGGTCAGCTTGAGCAATTCGTCATAGGTGCTCTGCTCGTATTTGAGGCAACACATCAAGCGGCCGCAGCTGCCCGAAATCTTGGTCGGATTCAAGGACAGACCCTGCTCCTTCGCCATTTTGATGGAAACGGGCTCAAAGTCGGGCAAAAACTGTGCACAGCAAAACGGTCTGCCGCAGATGCCTATGCCGCCAAGCATTTTTGCTTCGTCACGAACACCAATCTGACGTAATTCAATGCGGGTACGGAACACACCCGCCAAATCCTTCACCAAATCACGAAAATCCACTCTGCCGTCCGCAGTAAAGTAAAACAGGATTTTGGAATTGTCAAACGCATATTCTGCATCCACCAATTTCATATCCAGACCGTGCTCTTCGATCTTTTTCTGACAGGTCTGCATCGCACGGCGTTCTTTTTCACGATTTTCCTTCGCACGACACACGTCTTCGTCCGATGCCTTACGTAAAATGGGCTTTAACGGCTGTGACAGCTTTTCCTCGGGTACTTCCCGACACGCCGTCACCACCTCGCCGCATTCTACGCCACGGGCGGTTTCCACCACCACAAAATCGCCTACCATCGGGCGATACTCGCCCGCAGCGAAATCATATACTTTTCCGTTTTCACGAAAACGGATACTGATAACCAGTGCCATATATTTCAAAACCTTTCTTTATTTGCAGGTACGCAGCTTTGCGCACAAGCGGGTAAGCAGGAGATTGAGATTCATATTCCGCAGGTTTGCAAGACGCATTTCTTCCAAAACCTGAAGCATTGCCAATAATCGCTTGCCGCTCATACCCGCAGCAAGCTTTTTTGCGGTTTCGGGAGCTGTCGAAACGGTGGTTTCTCCGCCGTAATGCAAGGTAAGTGCATCACGCAGAATCAAGATCAGTGCATTCAGCACGCCCGTGATGGCAGGTTTGTCCTTTTCTAAACGTCCCGTCAACTGCATAAACGGCCACGCCGAAGGTGCGAGCAGTGCTTCCGCCAGCAAGGGAGATACCTCCAGCACCTTTTGCAGTGTATCGTCCTGCACGTCAGCGAGCACCTTGCCGATCACACCGCCGGATACCGCAAACGCACGATAGAGGGTTTGTTCATCGGTTTGAGGCAACCGTTCACGTAAAAGCGGTGCCGCCTGTTCCCATTCCACACCGCCAAGCGATACTGTCTGCACACGTGAGCGGATGGTCGCAAGCATCTGCGCACGGTTTTCACAGGTGAGAATAAAAATAAGATGCCGTGGCGGCTCTTCCAGAATCTTCAGCAGTGCATTTTGTGCCTGCGGTGTCATGGTATGCGCATCACACAAAATCAACACACGTACCGCCGCCTCATTTGGCATCACATATGCGCTGTCCCGCAATGCACGGATCCGTTCAATATGAAACGAATTATTACTGCCCGTACCGCCACCGGTCACCAGCTCTACGTCGGGGTGAATCCCCTCGGCAACCTTTCGGCAGGGGTTACACACTCCACACGGACGCTGCTCGGTGTTTTCACACACTGCCGCCTTCGCCACCGCCCGGGCAAGGGTCTTTTTACCACAGCCGACAGGGCCTTCAATCAACAATGCGTGCGGAAAACGCCCTGCCGCTATATCCGCAGAAAGCTGTCGCAAGGCGTTTTCATTACCAACAATGTTTTCAAAAATGTTTTCAGAACTTCTCATAACGGTTTACGTCGGTTACAAAGACAGTCGCACCACCAACGGTAACCTCCTCAGGGAAGGTGGTGTATTCCGAGCCACCGTAAATGTTGCTGGAAACCATCTGTGTACGTTTCTTGGAATATTTTTTGACAACTTCCAAAGCTTCATCCACACGGTCATCTTCCAGACCCAAAAGGAAGGTAGTGTTACCCGCCTTTAAAAATCCACCCGTCGTAGCCAGCTTCGTTGTCGGAAAGCCCGCACGAATCAAAGCGGATGCCACCATATTGCTGTCATCCTTATTTACGATAGCAAAAACCAATTTCATAGAAGTAACATCTCCTGTCCCGTAGATTATATATACATTATATCGTATTTATTTGCATAGCACAAGTACTTTTTTTGATTTTTTAGTACACCATCCAGCCGTTAGGCAGATACCGTGCACCCGCAGGACCGCAGGGCTTATTGATGAGCTGATTATTGATAACCATCGTGGTGGATGAGCCACCATCAAGGTTTGCCGCCGTTACCGCACCGTATTCCCACATAATGTCGGTGATGGTACGCATATTGCCGCCGATCATACCCGCCTGTCTGCCGTCAATGGTGAGCAGCAAAACGGTACCGTCAGCGGTCTGTCCGATAGCGGCACGAGGGTCTTCACCGCCCGATATACCGTAAAAGCCCGCACGTTTTCCGTTGACAATCAGAAACGGCTTAAAAGACACGGCATCACGGATTTTTTGGTCGATGATCTGCTGCTTGGTAAAGTTGCCCAGCACCAACACATTGTCCTCATTAAAACCGATAACATTGTAGGTGGACTGATCGGGATTGGCATACAGAATCTCGCTGTCCTTCACGCACAAATAGGTGGGGAAGTTGCCCGAGCCGACGCCGCCGACATCCACAAAGCCGCCTGCGTTAATGCCTGCGGTGGCACCCAGCCGTGCACACATATCCGGCAGCTTTTCACCGTACGAGCCGTTTACCATAAAGTTTTTGCACAAGCCCAGCTTGACACGTGACGGGTCTTTTACACGAATCAGGCGTGCCACGTAGTTTTTCTCATTAAACTGTAAAACGTCCATACCTTCTTCTTCGTATATGGTGGTGACGTTATAGCCGCCCCACGTCGTGCGGGGACCCGCCGAAGCGGTCGTGGTGGGCTTTGCGGCAGAAGTGGTGGTTGTGCCGCCACCTGTCGTGGTCGCAACGGTTGTGCCACCTGTCATGGTTGCAACCGTCGTGGTGGGTTTGCTGATTTGAATGAGGTTAGGGTCGGTAAACCCTTCCGGCTCTTCCACACGGTTTTCATTCAGAATGCGGTCAATGGTTTTTTCGGGTAAAAAAGCGGTGCAAAGCCACGGATTAGAGGTGTGATAGGTCATCATCACGTACTGTGCACGTGCTTTCGGGAAAAACGGTGAATATAAGAATACGAAAAAGCCGATAACCGCAAGACCGACAAGCGAGCCCAGACCGATGCCGAACCATTTCAGTACTTTTAGGAATGCTTGCAGCGTTGCGCTTAGGGGCGCTGTATGTTTTGCCATTTGCCAATCTCCTTATGTCGTAGTACCTGTTATCATACCATATCCCACAAAAAAAGTGCAATACTCCGCAGAAAATTTCCTTTATTTTATTTTTTCATTGACTTTTGTTTGAAAAAAGCGGAAAATAGAGTATATGTTTGAAATAGATCTGCTGAAAGGGAGGGGTTTTGTGCGACGCATTACCACCTTGCTCGTGTGCCTGTTGATACTGTTCTCTATGTCGGTCACGGCGGCACCTGCCACCGATGACATCTATATACTGCCTAAAGGACGGCTCTCCGCAGAGGTTTCCTACCACGGCGAGCATGCGGAACCTGTTTTTGAGCAAGGCGTCAACGAGGAAAAAGCACTGGTGCTGGACGGCACCGAGTATCTGACTGTTGACATATCCGAGCTGCAAGCACCCTTTACCCTCTCCACGTGGGTCAATTGGCAGGGGCAAGCCGCCGACCAACGTATTTTTTCGTTTGTAAAAACGGACAGTGAGAATTACCTGTCGGTGTCCCCCTTTACCGATATCGCTGTGGTTGGCAAACCGGCAGCCAACGGCTTTACCCTGTTGACCTCCTGCTTCAAAGAGGAGTTTTTACGTGAAAATTATTATAACCCCACCATTGACGGCGTAAGTGATGCCCTCCCCAAAAACACCTGGCATCATATTGCTTTTACCGTTAATGAAACCGCCGTCACCATATATATTGACGGTGTCGCCTGGAAAACGGTCAACCTGCCGTTTGCCTACACCGAATTGGGTGCGGACATCCTGTATATCGGCAGTGCCAACAACGGCTTCAATGGCTTTGTGGGTATGCTGCAAGCATTCACCCTGCATAAAACAGAGTTAGACGCCACTACTATTGCACGCATGGCACAGGGCATTGCCGACGACGATACCGAAACGCCCGTATCGGTCGGCGCATACGCCGCTGCCACCCTGCCGACTGCAGATATGCTGCAGCAAACCAAAGAGATTACCTTGACCGCAAACGGTGAGGCGACTTTTGCCGCTTCCTCGCCTGCTTTTTGGGAAAAACCGCAGATTGCAACAGGACAGACCGTTCGTGGCACCCTGACGGTACAGAATAAAAGCAACAACCCTGCCAACCTGCAGCTTGCCGAGATCGTTCTGCCTGCGGCGGACACCCCCGCTTACCGCTATTTATCCGAAATCTGTGTGACAGTGGCGCAGGGAGATACCCTTCTGTATGAAGGCCCGTATACGGCATTGCAGGCAAGCTCTCTCGCATGGCGCTGGCAGCCAATGCCCAATGACCGACAGTTTACGTACACTATCACCCTGTCCCGCCCCTTCTCCTCTGTCGCCGAAGCGGTGGATACGACGGTACTGTGGAACTGGGAGACCGCTTTACTTCCCATGCACAAGAATCCGATTCACGGTATTCAAACCGATGTGTGGCTGTTGATTGTGTTGGCAGTATCCGCTATAGCAGCGGGCTTCTCCATCTACTGGGCTATCGTCCGCCGTCCACGCCGCATATTCACCGTGTGGGATACGGTTGCACAAAGGATACGGTCTTTGTTCCGTAAAAACGGCTGATAAGCTTCAAAAAGAGGTGCTGCGGCACCTCTTTTTTCTAGTAATATCACCTTGCAAACCTATAAAAAACAGAGTATAATGGCAAGGAAAAGTGGTGACAGTATGAAAAAAACAACCGTGTGCTTCACGGGGCACAGAGACATTCCCGCAGCAAAGCGTCAGGATATTCTAAAGGCACTCGCCGGAACGATAGGCAATTTATATCTCGAAGGGTACCGCACCTTCTGCACGGGCGGTGCTTTGGGCTTTGATACCCTGGCAGCAGCAGTTGTTTTGATGCTGAAGAAGAAAAAGGATGATGTGCGGTTGCATCTCATCCTCCCCTGTCCCGACCAAACAAACGGCTGGAAACAAATCGACACCGATATGTACGAAGCAATTAAAGATAAAGCGGACAAAATTTCGTATGCCGCACCGCAGTATGAACGTGGCTGTATGCATGCACGTAACCGTAAATTAGTGGAAGAAAGCAGTGTCTGCGTAGCGTATATCCGAAAACAAACAGGCGGTACTGCCTACACGGTGTCGTATGCCAGACAGCACGGTTTGCAGGTCATCAACATTGCGGAGCAACTCTAAAAACACTATTTTTAATATTTTTGAAACTTTTGCTTGACAATTGATATTGTTGTGAGTATAATAATGGTCGTTGACAAAATCAATATGCGCTCGTAGCTCAGCTGGATAGAGTGTTTGACTACGAATCAAAAGGTCAGGGGTTCGAATCCCTTCGGGCGCGCCAAAATAACGGACATCACAAAAGTGATGTCCGTTATTTTTTTGTTCGGTGCGAGGGATTCGGGACGATGTGGACATCGTCCCCTACAAACATAATTTCAATGACAGCAAACAAGAAAACCACCCAAACGGGTGGTTTTCTTGTTTTTAATCCATCTGTGAGGTATACAACTTATAGTACGCACCTCTTTGTGCCATCAATTCTTCATGGGAGCCGCTTTCCTTTATACCACGGTTGGCAATATAGAAAATACGGTCACAGTTTTTGATGGTAGACAAACGGTGTGCAATAATAAATGAGGTACGGTTTTTCAGCAATGCCGCAATGCCTTGCTGCAGCAGTCGCTCGGTTGCTGTATCAATAGACGAGGTCGCCTCGTCCAAAATCAGTATCTCGGGATCGGAGAGCAAGGTGCGTGCAAACGCAATCAGCTGCCGTTGCCCTTGGGAGAGGGTGCTGCCACGTTCGTTGACAGGCGTGTTGTAGCCCTGTGGCATCGCTGCAATAAAATCATGCGCACATACCGCCTTTGCAGCGGCAATCACCTCTTGGTCGGTGGCATCTAAGCGGCCGTAACGGATGTTATCCATAATCGTACCGCTGAAAATAAAGCTCTCCTGCATCATAATACCCTGCTTCTCACGCAAAGAACGCAAGGTTACCTTCGCAATATCATGTACCCCGTCCAACAAAATCTGCCCACCGTCAAGGTTATAAAAACGGCTGAGAAGATTGACTATGGTGGTCTTGCCCGCACCTGTTTCACCCACGAGGGCAATACTTTCCCCTGCTTTCACCTGAAAGTTCAGATGCTCTAAAACAGGCATACCCTTTTCGTACCCAAAGGTTACGTCTTTGAAGGTGACATCACCATGAATCGGCGGCAGCTCCACGGCGTCAAGGGCATCATCCACCGTAATCGGCTCGTCCATTGTTTCAAAAATGCGTTCCAGATAGGCAAGACCGTTCTGAAACTGATTATAAATTGCGGCAAGGTTGTTCACCGGCTGCCAAAATCTGCTGACATACTATCCCATAGCGAGCAACACACCAAAGGATACCATACTGCCGCCCGAAAAATACACGCCCGCAATATACAACACCGTAAAAGCGAGCTGCTGCACAATCTGCGATGAGGTGGTGACGGTGGTATTGATATGGATTTGCTTCATCCAGGAGGTATGGCAGGCATCAATCAGCTTTTCCTGCGTTTCAATGGCTTCCTCCTGGTGAGTAAACAGCTGACTGACACGCACGCCTTCAATATTTTCTGCCAAGAAGGCGTTGTAGTTAGAGTTTTTGTTGGATGCTATCTGTCCACGCCGCCGTTGAATCGGACGCAGGATGAAAATCAACAGCATAAACAGCGGCAGGGTAATCATCGACACCGCCGCCAAACGCACATCGGTGCGGAACATAAATACGGTGATAAATACAATGTTAAACACGTCAATAATCATATTGACAATGCCGTTGGACAACAGTGAGGAGACCTCGTTGACATAGTTGACAACACGCACCAGGATTTTGCCTGCGGGTCGGCTGTCATAGTATGCAAACGGCAGCTTTTGCAGATGTGCGAACAAATCCTTGCGGATGTCAAAAATGATATTCTGGCTTGCGTGTGCCATCATACGTGAACGGATAACGGTCAGCACGGTGCTGATGACATTGATACCGAAAAAGGCAACTGCCAACAGTAAAAGCAATCTCAAATCCTTTTGCGGCACCGCTTCATCCAATGCCTTTTGGGTGATTTTGGGGCCGAACAGACCTACAACAGCTGCCACTGCGGATAACAGGAGGGATACCGACATCAATACACGATTGCGTTTCACATACTGAAAAGCACGCTTCAAATGTGCGAGATTAAACGGGGTTTCCAGCACTTCGTCCTGGTCAAAACGATTGCGTTTCATCGGCCCTCACCTCCCGTTTCCAATCCGTTTTGCAACGCATAGGTTTCGTAATAGTAGCCGTTGTTTTTCAGCAACTGCTGATGTGTGCCCATTTCGGTGATTTCGCCGTCCTTCAAAACAACAATAAGGTCAGCATCCTTTCCCGAGGAAATGCGTCCTGCAATAATCACCTTGGTGCAAGGGAAGGGCAATTCCCGCAGCTGTTGTTGTATATACTTTTCGGTTTCCATATCCAATGCCGATGTGGTATCATCCAGTATCAATATCGACGGACGTACCGCCAAAGCACGGGCAAGTGCAATACGCTGCCGCTGTCCGCCCGACAGACCGACACCACGTTCACCTACCACCGTTTTCAGCCCTTCCGGCATTTTCCCGGCAAAGCCCGCCACTGCGGCACGCTGTGCAAAGTCTGCCGCTTCTTGTTCGGTCATATCAAAATTGCCGAATGCAATATTATTTTCAATAGAATCAGAGAACAAAAATACGTCCTGGGTAGCGGTACCGATATGGGAACGCAGCTCCTGCAATTTCCAGTCCCGCACATCCACACCATCCACCAGCACCGCACCTTCCTTGACATCGTACAGGCGTGTAATGAGATTGATCAGGGTGGTTTTACCGCAGCCGGTCGGGCCCATAATGGCAAGGGTGCCGCCTGCGGGAATATGGAAGGACACATTCCGCAGCACCGTTTTTTCTTGGTACGCAAAGGTTACCTTTTCAAAGCGGATATCCCCTTTCATTGTCGGGCGGGACACCGCATCGGCTTTGTCGGTGACACGTTTATCCGCATAATAAATCTCCATTACCTTTTGTGCGGAAGCGGAGAACCGCTGCAGGTCATCCATTTGCACACCCACACTGCGTATCGGTACGGTCAATGCGAAGGACAGGGTTGTAAACATCGCAAGCTCACCTGCTGTCAGTTCCCC
>JAZNXY010000130.1:0-31325 GCA_045594105.1 Acutalibacteraceae bacterium
TTGATGTATCAGCAAGGCGGCGTGGATATTCGTGTGCTAAAGGATATATTGGGGCATGAAAACTTGGGTACAACCGAGATTTATACGCATATTTCTACCGCACAGATTCAACAAGCTGTGGAATCCAATCCGCTGGCCAAAATGAAAATCAAACCCGATACGACGAAAAAAGATGAGGAATAAATATTCCTCATCTTTTTAATTTATATAGTGCCTGCGCTATTTCTTTGAATACAGGTGCAGTTTTTGCATCCGTGTTTTCTGCGTTTTCAGCAAAGACGACAATGACGTAATCGGTACCTTCAAACGGCGTATAATATCCTGCATACCAGCTGTGCACTACCGGGTGTTTTTCGCCTTTTACAGTTGCCCAACCGGTTTCTGCTGTACCTGTTTTCGCACCTGCGATACCAAATTGCGGTCTTCCTGCCGCCCCAGTACCTTCGTCTTCTATAACCGTTTTCATCATTTCTCGTAATGCGGCAGCTGTTTCAGACGAAAAAATGCGTCCTGAAACGATCGGCTCTGTTTTTGTGACAGTATTTTGCTCATCCGTATAGCCGTATATGATACGTGGAGTACAAAGGATACCGTCGTTGAGTACTGTAGACACCAATCCTGCAATATGCAACGGAGAAGCTGTTAATTCACCTTGCCCAAAGGAGAGATTTGCCAGCGCTGCGGGTGCTTGTAATGTGTTTGCGTTCGGCAAATGAGATACAGCCGTCTGGATGCCGTCACATAAAGAGATGGTGCTGCCAAACTGTAGCCGTTCTGATAAACTTAAAAGCGGTGTACCGCCAACATCTTGCATCAACTGTATAAAATAACAGTTACAGGATTTTGCAAAGGCATCCTCCATTGTTAATTCACCGTGCCCCAAACGGTGATGACAGTGAAACACATTGTTGCCGATGGTAATATTACCGTTGCAGGGGTATTGCTGTGTTACTGTACCGCCCAATTCTAATGCGGTTGCTGCGGATAAAATCTTATA
Source organism: Acutalibacteraceae bacterium (assembly GCA_045594105.1). GTDB lineage: Bacteria > Bacillota > Clostridia > Oscillospirales > Acutalibacteraceae > URNF01. Next base: position 998 of record JAZNXY010000130.1, read on the forward strand.
TACGGAGCCGCAATTATAACTGCACAAAGCACGATTCAACAACGGCGAATCGGGGTCTTGCAGAACATCAGCAACTTTGTCGGGATGATAGGTCGGCAAGCTTACCATAGATAATATGTCCCCGTTTTTCGGCTCCATAATAACTACGGCACCCTTTTTTATATATTTTGCAGCAATATCTTCTGCAATTTGCTGGATATCGGCATCAATAGTCAAACGCAAACCACCGGTCGATTGCTGAATGGTATTTGACAGTTTTGGTGTAACACCGCTAAGAACCTTTCCGTTTGCATCCACTGAATAGGTCACTGTTGCTTTTCCGATATACCTGTTTAAGAGGTTGTCAAAGGCATCTTCCACACCCGTAAGTCCCTCGGAGCCATTACCGTCCATATATCCGATAAGATGTGGTGCCAAAACACGTGTGCCATACCGTAACGGCACTTCGAATAAAGAAATGCCGTTAGCGGCAACGAGCTTGTCTAAACGTACAACCACAGGTTTTCCCGACTGTAAGGAATTACTCAAGGACGAAAATGCGGCCGCATCCATTGCTTCGGACAAAACAGTCAACGCAGGAGGTACAGCGTTGACAGACGCACGATATTCCTTTTCCTTGTTTACCAAAGCAACGCCATTGCGATCGTAAATAGTACCACGCACATTGGCTACCGTAACGGTAACCGATGATTGCTTGTCTGCGGCTGTTCGTAAGTATTGATCGGATAATGTATATATGCGGAATAACAAGCCACAGAACAATGTAATAATACAACCAAAAACAATCCATAATCTCTTTTTCAAAAAAATCCTCACCTTTCGTAACAAGTTTGCCCGTAAAGGTGAGGATTTAATCCTTTATTGTTTTGTGCGCAGTAAACTGCCGACCTTTAACGGTCGTTCAAAAGGTATTTTCAGCTTCATTGCGGCATGGGGCGCACTTTCTATGCATTCGCCGTTTGCATTATACATAGTATCCACCCGCATAAAAAACGGTTTTTCTCCCGGCTCTAATACATCTAACGTATCTCCGACAAAGAAACGGTTTCGCTGCTCTACAAGAAGGCAACCGTCCTTGTACCCTTCCACAACACCAACAACCGCATAATCACGGATATATCCGCCGACGGAAATATCCTGATGCGGCATACCGAAATAAAAGCCGGTACCGTAAGGACGGTGGCTGACCTTATGTAATTCCTCCACAATCCACGACTCGGGCTTATAATCAGCGGCATAGCCGGAAGCAATATACCCATCTACTGCGGCACGGTAAGCGGCGGTAGTAATTGCGGTATAGTAGGCGGCTTTTGCTCTACCCTCTATTTTGAAAGAGGTAATGCCGGCATCAGACAGAGCGGCAATATGCTCTACCATATTCATATCGTGAGCATTGAACAAATAGGTGCCGTTTTCATCCTGCTCTACCGTCATAGGTTTATCGGGACGGTTGGGTTCGATAATGTTATACTTCCAACGGCAGGGCTGTGTGCATTCACCGTGGTTGGCATCTCTTCCGGTCATATAGTTAGAGATAACACATCTGCCGGACACAGACATACACATAGCACCGTGTACAAATGCCTCCAATTCAAGTGCAGGGGGTGTTTTTTCACGGATGGTGCGTATTTCCTCGAGAGAGAGTTCTCTTGCCAAAACAACCCGTTTAGCACCCATTTCGTGCAAAACACGGGCAGTCTCAAAGTTAACAACACCAAGCTGTGTAGAAATATGCAACGGAATGTCCGGCGCATATTTCTTTGCCATGGCAATCATGCCCAGGTCTGCCACGATCAACGCATCAGGTTTTACGTCATTCAAAAAACCAAGATATGCAGGTAGTGTTTCAAACTCATGATTGCGTGGCAATACGTTACAGGTGACATATACCTGTTTTCCTGCATTGTGTACCTGATTTACAGCGGCGGCAAGGGCGTCTGTTTCAAAGTTCTGCGAAGCAGCGCGCATACCAAACTGTGTGCCTGCAAGATATACGGCATCTGCGCCATATAGCAGTGCCGCTTGCAGTCGTTCTGCGTCACCTGCAGGAGATAAAACTTCTAATTTTCTTGGTTGCATACAAGACCTCTTTTAGCCGTACATGCCGATTTTATATTTCCGACAGGTGGCCACGTGCTGTGAAAATGTTTTGGAATAGTAGGTGTTTCCCGCAGTATCATTTGCAAAGTAGTAACATTCCGATACATACGCATCGTCCGACGGGAAAACAGCCGCCTGCAGCGCATCTAATCCGGGGTTACAAATAGCACCTGCCGTCAAACCCGCTCGCAGATATGTGTTATATGCCGTACCGATTGCCTCTGCATCGGCGGTATTCGGTGCCAAGTCTTTAACATACAGTGCTGTGGAGTCGCATTCCAGGCGTGTATAATCGCTATCCAGACGATTATATAATACACGGGTCACCTTCGACAATTCGGCGATGTTAGCCGCTTCCTTTTGTGCAATGGAAGCCATGATGACTACATCATCCAGCGTAAGCCCCTGTGACTGCATTGCCGATTTCATTTCAATGGTGATTTTACTGTTGAAATTGGACAGGAACTTTTTGACAACACTTTTACCGCTACTTTCGGTGAAGAATTCGTATGTATCCGGGAACAGATACCCCTCCAAGCGGTAAATACGGCCTGCATATTTACCACCGTCCGAAGCTTGCGGAATAGAATCGAAGAAATCGAAATCGTATGTTTCATGCAAAAGTGCATCATAGAAATCTGCGGATGTACACACATTGTTTTCTTCTAATTTTTTCGCGATCTGGTCAATGGTATATCCTTCGGGAATGGTGACAGTTGCGGTTTCACGAGGATTGCCCGCAATAATTCTGTCAGTTAGCTTTTGATAACCCATATTGGCAGATAAGCTGTATATACCCGCCTGGTATCTGCCGTCACGTCGGGTCAACTTTGAATACGCACGGAAGATCAGCGGTTGATCAATCAGGTCATTTTCCGCTAAAATATCCGCAATTTGCACGGTAGATGATCCTTGCGGAATCACCACGTCAACTTTAATGTCTGACTTATTTAAGGCGCTGAAATCCAAAGCAGCAGCTATAACCAAATACGCAAGTGCGCCGCATAAAGCGATAAGCAGAACAAAAAGAATAATGCCCTTTGCACACCCCGCACCTTTTTTATCCTTCTTTGGCTTTGCGTGGCGTGGTTGCTCTTTATTTGCGGGTTGCTCTGCTTCAACGGGTTCTATTGGTTCTTCGGTGGTCTGCTCCGACTCTTCGGGCAGTGGCTCTAAGCCCTCTTTTTCCCGACGCTCTGCTTCTGCCATTTTTAATAATTCTTTGAACTTTCCAGCCAACGCATTCACCTCTTTTACTCTTTTCTTTTCTCGACTCTTCTTAAGAATCTGTCGGTTACCAACAGTTCGACAGCCCGATCATACCGTCCGTGCGGCAGATGCGGGCGGATATATTCGCTGTAACAAATACCAATCATATTGCCGCCAAAGCCCGAGAGAAATCTGTCATAATATCCTTTTCCGTATCCTAAACGAAACCCGTTCCAATCGTACGAAAAAGCAGGTACCAAACAGATACCTTTTGAAAAATCAGTTAACAGCTTTTCGGGCGTGGGTCTTGGTTCAAGCACCCCAAACGCACCGGGTTCCAGGTCTTGAAAACCGTCGATAAAGTAAAACTCCATCGAGCGAGTACCGGGAACACAACGAGGCACGGCTACCTTTTTACCGTCTGCCAACGCACGTTCAATGATGTGGCGTGTGTCGACCTCAATAGCGGTAGACACATACGTTAGCAATATATCGTTTTCACGATATTGCCACAAGCGAAAAACACGTGCAGCAATACTCGCATCCTTTTCCGCCTTCTCTTCAGGCGTCAGGTCACGGCGCATCTGCTTATATTTATCCCTCAGTTGGGACTTTATCGGTCGAATATCTTTTACTGGCATTGCATTGCTTCCTTTATAATTTTTGCAGTATCCTCGGACACCAGTGCTTTCACGATTTCCAACGCAAAGGGTATGGCAGCACCCGGGCCTTTTCCCGTGATGAAACAGCCGTCACGTATAACCAAATCTTCACAAACGGTTGCACCCTCAAGAGCTGCTTCAAAGCCGGGATAGCATACCGCTTGTTTATCTTTAAGAAGTCCTAAATGTCCCAATACTGAGGGGGCCGCACAAATGGCCGTGATATATGCGCCGTTGCTGACGGCGGTTTGTATGGCGCCCTGTACAACATCACTGTTTTCAAGGTTGACTGTGCCCGGCATACCACCCGGTAATACAATGGCATCAAACACGTCGTCTAACGTATCAGTGTCGGTCATATCTGCTTTTACAACAATGTCGTGTGCACCACGGATATAAGCGCCGCCTATACCTACCGTGTTTACAGTGAGTTTGGCACGACGCAAAATATCAACGACAGCCAAAGCTTCGATTTCCTCGAAGCCGTCTGCCAAAAACACATATACCATTTGTTTTCACTTCCTATTCCGCAAAAAATGTACCGAAAAACGGAATACATTGTTTGTCCTTAAAATACGTTTTTGCTTTGGTGCTGCACGGCAGCAGCATACCGCTTGCTGTATCTGTACCTGCTGTATAAGCAACCACCCTTTTCCCCGAAAACTGCTGTTTAACAGCCGCTAACAAGGCAGGTACACCGGTTTCTTCACACAACAATTCGGGTACATACACAGTATCTTCCTCTACGATGCAAAGTGCAGTATTATCTTCACATGTCAGTATCTGTGCGTGCTCAAGAAGGGTCTGATGCGTTATCGTATCAAACACAGAGAAAGCGGCGGCATGTGTTGCCAAAAACGATGCTCGTTTGATTGCATACGATTGGGCATCAAAGGGAACAACAGCACAATAAGGCACCTCGCCGTTGAAAAGCTGTGTTTCGTCTTGTTCTGTACGATATAAAACAGAGCGGTACCCTAAACCTTCATAAAAAGCACGTAATGACGGTTTGGCGGGATACAGGAACAACACATCTGCCAAAAGCACACTTTTTATATATTCCAATAAGCGCTTTGCGTACCCCTTCCCCCTATACATCGGTAACGTGCCAACACCGTACACGTAATATGCGGAAAACTGTCTGTTGTCAACGTGAAGGTCAGAAGGCAGGCAGTATGCACAGGAAAGTAATGCACCATTTTGCATTACGCCGAAGATTTTGGCGTTCGGTGCGGCTTGTTTCAAAAAGATTTGTCCAAAATCCGCATCCTCAGGAAAACAAATGCACCAAATCTCAAGTAATTGCTCAAAATTCTCTGTTAAGTCAATTTGCTTTACAGCAATATTTGTCATGCTTGTATCATCTTTTCGTATAAAGCTATCAATTGGGCGGTGATCTTTTCCGGTGCAAGAGGGGCATCCTCTTCCCCGCAGGTGATAACCGTCCAACCGCATTTTTCTGCGGCATACAATGCACTTTCACGGCATTGCTTCAGATAAGCCAAATCACGTTCGTGAATATCTTTTTTAGATTCATCACCGTGGTACCGCCCCGACATCAGCATTTGTGCGATATGCAAGGGCATATCCAAAAATACCACTGCATCGGGTTTCGGTAATCCCAATTGCACGTATTCGTAGTATTCCAACCAATCAAGATAGGCATCCCATTCACTTTTTGGCAGTTTTGCCATTTGGTGAATGGCGTTGGAGGTGGTGTATCGTGCCGCAATGATGGGTGTGCCGCTTTGATAATCGTTTTCCCAAAACTTTTTGTAGCTCGCATAACGGTCAACAGCATAAAAAGAGGAAGCTGCGTACGCATTTACACTATCAGCCGCTTCACCGAATTCGCCTGCTAAATACATCTTGACCAAAGCCGAAGATGGTTGGTCATAATCGGGAAACGAAATCTGACGGTATACACAACCGTTTTCTTTGAGATATGCTTCCAGAAGCCCAAGCTGCGTGGACTTGCCGCTGCCATCCAAGCCGTCAATTACAATTAGTTTTCCCATGATTATTTTTGTTCCTTCCAACTATCGTATAATGCACGCATTTCGTTCATTTTGCCACAGGACATTTTTCCTTCAGGGCAACGGCCTCCGACACAAGCGGGACCCGCATTTTTGAACAAATTCGGTGCCACTTCATAGCAAAGACGGAACATCTGTGCCGCCAAATCACGAATTTCCCACTGTGCACGATTACAGCAGCGGTGGTGGAAAAGGTTCATAAGACTACGAGCATTCATGGTCATCATAATTTTTGTGGTACAGGCATTCGGCAAAACAAAGCGGGCGTCTTCAATTGCTTTTTTCTCTGCGGCATTGTTGGCTGCTTTCTCACTCATACCGCTTTCGAGCATTTCTTTCAGGTGCTTTTCCTTAAGAATTGCGGTTAGTTGATCATAATACCGCTGATCGTCTTCCATTGCTTGTACGTACAGCGCTTTCGCCTCGGGTACCGCTTCAATTTCGGGCGGTAATACATATTCGAACATACCGACGTTTACATACCGCTGACTTTGCACACTGTAAGACGCAATACGATGTCGGGTAATCTGTGCAAGAAGAGCACGGGAAACACCTTCAATGCCGAAGGTGAAGCTCACGTGTTCCATAGGGCTTTCGTGTCCCAATGCCGCAAGCTTGTCCACAAATTCCGCTGTTTTTTCGGGGGTTAAGTTTTCCATAACCGTATCAATATCCGCCGCAGAATAGCAAAGACGCGCTGCAGATGCCAACACGTGCTCGGGATCGGGCGTATGCGTAATTAACTGTACCTTCATATCGGTTTCCTCTTTTCTGAAACATTAGATTCAGTATAACAAAAAAATGTCGAATATACAAGATATTTATTCACAGATAAGGTATTCTCGGAATGCCTGTAATCGCTTTTCACCGATACCTTTAATTTCGATAAGCTCTTCCAATGTGGTAAAGTCACCATTAAGCTCCCGGTATTCGATAATACGGGCAGCATATACATCCCCTATTCCGGGCACGCATATCAATTCATCCTTGGTTGCTGTGTTAATATTAAGCGGAAACAGCGGTTTTTGTTCGGTTTGTTGTGTTGTGGTTACCGTAGAATGTGAGGAGGTGGTTACAGGGGTGAGCAGGTTATCGTACGTTGTCTTTTTCGCCTTTGAAAAGTCCGGCAGACAAAGCACAAAAACCGTTATAGCACTGACAACCGTTACCAATACGAATAACCAGACAACGAGGGATCTTTGTTCTTTACGCATTTATACCTGCACCGCCGCTTCGTATGCTTCACGAACGGTGGTAACACCGATGATTTCAATGCCATTCGGCTTTTTTACCGCTTTTGAATTAGCGGCAGGCAAAATCACACGTGTAAAACCGAGTCTGGCAGCTTCCGTAATACGTGCTTCGGCATTATTGACCGCACGGATTTCACCTGCAAGACCAATTTCGCCAAAAGCAACCGTGTGTGCATCGGCCACGGTGTCTTTCAAACTGGTAATTAGTGCAATCGCAACCGCCAAATCAACTGCCGGCTCGTTGAGGCGTAAACCGCCTACAACATTTACGTATGTATCCAATGTGGACAGGAAATATCCTGCACGTTTTTCTAAAACCGCTAACAGTAACGATAAACGGTAGTTATCAAAGCCCGTTGCCATACGGCGTGGATTGGTAAGTCCCGACGGTGAAACAAGTCCTTGTACCTCCGCCAAAATCGGGCGTGTGCCTTCCACTGTAGATACAACACAGGTGCCGCTGACATTTTCCATTCTGCCGGACAGCATCAATCCGGAAGGATTTTCTACCTCTTTGAGTCCTTCGTCGGACATTTCAAAGACACCGATTTCATTGGTAGAGCCGTAACGGTTTTTAATGCAGCGCAGGATGCGATAACTGTTGTTGGTATCTCCTTCAAAATATAAAACGCAGTCTACGATATGTTCCATGACCTTAGGACCTGCAATCGCACCGTCTTTATTAACGTGTCCGACGATAAAGGTGGGCAAATCACGGGATTTTACAGCATGCATAATCGCAGATGTGCTTTCTCTGACCTGTGTAACACTGCCCGGAGATGACGAAATTGCCGCTAAACTTACCGTTTGGATCGAATCAACGATCAGCAAATCCGGCTTTTCGGCTTCCAGCGTACCTATAATGGTGTCAACGTCTGTCTCACACAGTAAATACAGATTTTCTGTAGTGACACCCAAACGGTCAGCACGTAGTTTTATCTGCTTTTCGGATTCCTCGCCCGAAATATATAAAATCTTCATTTTTTGACCGAGGTGCTGGCAAATTTGCAACAAAAGCGTAGATTTACCTATGCCCGGGTCGCCGCCTATCAGCATGAGACCGCCTTTAACGATACCGCCGCCCAGCACACGATCCAGTTCTTTCATTCCCGTATCGGTACGAAACTCCTCACCGGTCTGCATAGTCTTCAGCTGCTGTACCTTTGCAACAGAAACGGTTGCCGATGCTTGCTTGGATGCGGATTGCCGCAGTTCCTCTTGTAAAGAGTTCCATTCGCCGCAGGCGGGACATCTGCCATACCATTTCGGTGATTCTGCACCGCATTCGGTACACACATAGATGCTTTTTACTTTTTCAGCCATTTTATTTCATCCTTTAGCCGTATATTCCAGTATACCGCAGCCGATGCTAAACGCCAGTAACTGCTGATACTGTGGATTTTTTAACTGCTTTGCTTCGGTTGGATTGGACAGAAATCCGCACTCTACGATAACAGCCGGTTGCGTTGTGCGGGAAAGCAAAAAAATGTTCTCTCCTGCCGCTTTGATAGTGCGTGTGTTCTGTGGTTGCACAAGTGTTACCACCTGCTTTTGTATATTTTCTGCCAACACTTGACTTTCCGTATGCTTTGTGCCGTAAAACACCTGCGTTCCGTGATATTTTGCTTGTGAAAAATGATTTTGGTGAATGCTGACGGTGAATGCAGCATCATCATATTGACGCAGCCGTGCGTACATATCATTGACTTTCCAACCACGTGATACATCGACGGCATCATCGGTAACCACGGTATCTTCCGTTCGTGTCATATCTACCGAAAAGCCGCAAAACCGCAACAAATCATACAACTGCAAGGACACGGCAAGGTTAATACCATCCTCCGGTGTGCCGTCTGCGGCACAAGCTCCGTTATCCGGACCGCCATGGCCTGCATCAACTAAAATGCGTGTGGCATTGGCATTTAATGCTTCGCAATGCTTGCCGACATTATGCGCATAGACAAAGGTTACAACACCAACAAACACCACAGAGAAAATCATTAAAACAGTTTTTGAACGCATACCATCACCTCAACCGAATATATGTCGTTGACGGTAATGGATATACATCTGAAACGTACACTTTAATTATACTCTATTATATTGCGTTTTTCAATAGCAAGAAAAAAAGAGATGACCTCTTTTGAAATCATCTCTTTCGGTGTGTTTATTCGATTTCTTCGCCGTTTTCGATGGCAGTCAGCATATCCACACGAGTCTGATGACGACCGCCTTCAAATTCCGTGGTCAAGAACTCGGTAACAATCATTTTGGCAAGCTCCGGACCGATAACACGTGCGCCGATAGACAGCATATTTGCATCGTTGTGCGCACGGGACATACGTGCGGAATACGGCTCGCTGCAAGCCACGCAACGAATACCTTTTACCTTGTTTGCTGCCAAGGAGATACCGATGCCGGTGCCGCAGATAATAATACCTTTTTCACACTTGCCCGATGCTACCGCTTTGGCGGCACGCGCACCGTATACGGGATAGTGACAGCTATCAGTCGTATAGGTGCCAAAATCTTCGTATTTAAGCCCCATTTCCTCCAGAACACCTTTTACGGTCTCTTTCATTTCCAATGCGGAATGGTCACAAGCTAAAGCAATCATAGTTATACCTCCAACAACATTTCAAGTTCTTTAATTTTCTCTTCAAACTCACCAAGCGCCGCTTTGACGGGTTGCGGCGTAGTCAAATCTACGCCTGCTTTTTTCAGTGTTTCAAGCGGGTAATCGCTACCGCCTGCACCCAGGAAAGCGAGATACGGTGCGGTGTCCCCTGTTTTCAGCAGCTGCTGGCTGATGGCTGCGGCGGCAGAAAACCCGGTTGCATATTTAAACACATAAAAAGCACGATAAAAATGCGGTATTCTCGCCCACTCCCAATCCATATACGGATCAATTTCGACGTTCTCACCGAAATATTGGGTAAGCAAATCGTGATATACACCGCAGAAAATCTCTGCTGTGAGCGGTTTTCCCTGCTCTGCCAAGGTATGAACCTTCCACTCAAACTCGGCAAACATAGTTTGTCGAATAACCGTACCACGCAATTCATCGATAAAATGATTGATGAGATACGCACGGGTTTTCGGATCATTTGTTTCGGACAACATACCACGCAGTAACAGGTTTTCGTTAACGGTCGAGGCAATCTCTGCCAGGAAGATAGGATAATCCTTGTTAACATACGGCTGCATATCTGAATAATAGGTATGCATACAATGGCCCGCTTCATGAGCCAGGGTAAATACGTCGTTCAGCTTACCCATAAAGTTCAGCAGCATATATGGGTGCACACCGTACACACCGGTGGCATAAGCACCGGTTGCTTTGCCGGGTTTCTCATAGACGTCTACCCAGCCGCCCGCCAAAAGCTTTGCCAAATCCTGCAGATACGTTTCACCGAGCGGTTTGAGATAGGTCTGCACCTTTTCTTTGGCTTGCGAATACGTATACGAAACGTCGTCCATATCGCTGACAAGCGGTACATAACAATCGTATAAATGCAGTTTGTCTACACCGAGTGCTTTTCGACGCAGCTCCAGATACTGATGATGTACAGGCAAATAGTCGTGTACCGCATCAATAAGCCCCGTATACAAGCATTCGGGCAGATTATCGTTGAACAGTGCTTTTTGAAGACAAGAATCAAAGCCACGTGCTCGTGCTCTGAAAAGGTCTGCACGTACCTGCCCCGCATACAAAGAAGCAATCGTATTACCCATTGAAGCGAAAGACTCGTGAAACACACGAAACGCATCTGCACGTACACGGCGGTCACGGCTTTCACGGCATTTTGCGAAGGTACCGTCGGTCAGCGCAAGCTTTTCGCCGTGTTCATCTACAATTTCGCCTTTATTGAGATCGGAACTCTCCAACATGGAAAACGCTGTATCCATCGCAGACAGAGCGGGAGATGCCATTGTCAACAGCTGCTCTTCTCGTTCGGAAAGAACGTGCGGACGGTTACGCACAGTATCCTCCAGCATATGTGCATACTCTGCCAATTCAGGAAACTTGGTCGGCAAAGTCAGCAGCATCTCAGAAGGCAAAGCAGAGATTTCCGGCATTAAAAATGCCGTTGCCTCCCCTGCCGCATAATAGGCGCCAAGTGCTTTATCACGCATTGCCTGCGCTGCAGCATCGGTATGGTCCAGATCGTGCCGCATATGTGCGTATCCGTAAACCTTTTCAATCAATTCCGCCAATGCTACATCCGCTAAAAGTGCATCACGCAGGCAGGTGTCATCCGATAATTTACCGCAAAAGCTCGCCACCTTCTTGGCAAGCTCGCTAACCTTGGCAAGATCAGCTTCCCATGCCGCATCATCGGCATAAATATCGGTTAAATCCCATTGTTCATACTTTTGCATAGTTGTTCCTTTCAAACACCGAAACCGCCGTCTACCGACAGCACCTGACCTGTGATAAAATCTGCCTGTGAAGAAAGCAAAAACACAACCGCATTTGCCACATCCCCGGAAGTACCGATACGGCAAAGGGGTGTTTGGTCAGACAACGCTTTCAAGTCATCCGAACTAAACCCTGTCAACATATCCGTTTCAATCACACCCGGTGCCACACAGTTTACACGTATACCCGCAGGTCCTACCTCTTTGGCAAGTGCTTTTGTAAGGCCGATAAGTGCCGCTTTTGCCGCAGAATAATGCACCTCGCAAGACGCACCGCACACACCCCACACAGAAGATATGTTGACAATTGCGCCACTATGCCGCTTAATCATGTAAGGCAATATGCCTTTACAGCAGTAAAAGGCACCGTCGACGTGGGTAGCGAACATTTTTCGCCATTGTTCATCGGTTATATCGGTAAACAGTGTTTGTTCGGCTATACCTGCATTATTCACGAGCGCCGTAATTTCCCCGAAAGTTGCCATTCCGGCTTGTATCATAGCATCTACAGCGGCAGTATCGGTAATATCGGCTTTATACGGCAAAACACCGACACCTTTTTTCTCCAGTGCTTGTGCCAAATACAGAGCTTCGTGTTCAGAGTGATTATAATTCAGGATAATATTATATCCCTTTTCGGCCAAAGCAATCGCAATTGCTTTGCCGATGCCACGGGAAGCACCGGTAATTAAAACAGTTTCGGACATACAGGTATCCTCTTACAAATCCAGTGTGATTTCTTTGTTGGAAATGGTATACGGACGGTATGTAATGCCTACCATATCCATCATGCGTTTAGATGCACGGGTAGAATCGGTGTTAGCATACTTATCCGAAAGGTAAATAACCTCTTTAATACCCGCTTGAATCAATGCTTTTGTACATTCATTACACGGAAACAAAGTAGTATAAATGGTAGATCCACGTAAACTCGTACCGTCGTAATTCAATATGGCGTTCAGTTCCGCATGGCACACGAACATATACTTGGTGTCCTGCGGCGCACCTTCTCTCGCCCACGGCATCAAGGTGTCGTGACAGCCACGGGGCATACCGTTATACCCCATAGACAGAATCTTTTTGTCGGGGCTGACAATGCAGGCACCAACCTGTGTGCCGGGATCTTTGCTGCGCTCTGCGGACAGCAGAGCGATTCCCATAAAATATTCGTCCCAAGAGAGATATCCTTTACGTTCGTTCATACTAAAAGTCCTCCTCAAAGTTTTCCGTTAACAAATTTAATAAAAGCACGAAATGCGGATGGTACCGCATAGTGTTTCGCCAATTCCTCTTTCGTCACCAAAAAATATCCTTCAGGCGGCACAAAAGAAGCATCAATTGTTGCGAAATATCCCGACATATGCCATTCAAGATGCGTGAAAACGTGCTTTGCTGGTTCTATTTCGTGTAAAGCAAGTATCTTTACACCCAAATCCGTCAAAAAATCCTCCGCTTTCTGCACACCGAGGTTATTTTCGCAATTGGGAAACTCAAACAGATTGGCAAGTAAACCATTATTTGGTCGCTGATGTAAAAGAATACGTGTTGGCTGTCCTTCGGTTTTCAGCACAAATACCGTTCGTGGCTCTATTTTACGTTTATTTGGCTTTTTACGAACGGGAAGCTGTGCTGCCGTTCCTTTGCGTTTTGCTTCGCAAACCTCGGAAAAAGGACATTTTTCGCATTTGGGAGCAGTGTTGGGAATGCATACCGTCTCCCCCAGTTCCATAATCGCCTGGTTAAACTTTCCTGCTTTCGTTTGCGGAATAAGACGGTGTGCCAACTGTGTAAACCGCTTTTTTCCTTGCGGTGACAACACATCGGTATCATCGTTTGTAAGACGTGCCAAGACACGTAACACGTTGCCGTCAACAGCCGGTACACTTTCGTCAAAACAAATAGACGCAACTGCCCCTGCTGTGTATTCGCCAATGCCCGGTAGCTTCAGCAGTTCAGCGTATGTTGTCGGCAAATCTTCTCTACCGTCTGCAATAACCGCTTTTGCCGCTTTTTGCAGATTGCGTGCACGGCTGTAGTATCCCAGTCCTTCCCAACATTTTAGAAGCTCTGCTTCATCTATATCGGCAAGGGCACGTAACGTTGGCATACGTTCCAAAAACGCATAATAATGCGGAATTACCGCTTCGATACGTGTTTGCTGCAGCATAATCTCAGATACCCACACACGATACGGCGTAGGATTCTGTCGCCACGGCAAAGACCTTGCGTGTAATTCGTACCAACTGAGCAAAGCAGGGACGGTATCTTTTATCTTCTGTTCTATCATATATCCCCCCTGCTTACAGTAAAAAATTACCAAAAAATCCTCCGTTATGAAACAAGAGGATTTTTGGATTTATCAGTATTTACGCCATACCATTTTATCCACAACACCTGTATAGGATTGGATAATCTTTACTACTTTGGTAGAAACATTTTCTTCTACATAATCGGGCACAGGAATGCCAAACTGCTTATCCGCTTGCATTGTAACAGCAGTTTCCACCGCCTGCAACAGCGATTTTTCATCAATACCTGCCAATACAAAGCAAGCTTTATCCAATGCCTCAGGACGTTCGGTAGAGGTGCGGATGCATACTGCCGGGAAAGGTCTGCCGATCGAGGTGAAGAAGCTGGATTCTTCAGGTAACGTACCCGAATCGGAAACCACCGCAAAAGCATGCATCTGTAAATGATTATAATCGTGGAAGCCCATGGGCTCGTGACAAATGACACGAGGATCCAATTGGAATCCACTCTGTTCCAGCCGTTTTTTGGAACGCGGATGGCAAGAATACAAAATCGGCATATCATAAGTTTCTGCCATTTTGTTAATAGCAGTGAAAAGAGAAAGGAAGTTCTTCTCGGTATCAATGTTTTCCTCGCGATGCGCAGACAAAAGAATATACTTCTTTGCACGCAGACCGAGCTTTGCCAAAATATTGGAGGATTTAATCTGATTATAATTGTTATGCAGCACTTCCGCCATAGGAGATCCCGTTACATACGTACGCTCTTTCGGGATACCGCACTCCGCAAGATAGCGACGAGCATGCTCGGAATATGCAAGATTAACATCCGAAATAATGTCAACAATACGACGATTGGTCTCTTCGGGCAAGCACTCGTCTTTACAACGGTTGCCTGCTTCCATATGGAAAATCGGAATATGCAGGCGTTTTGCGGAAATCGCACTGAGACAAGAGTTTGTATCGCCCAAAATCAACAGTGCATCGGGTTTAATAGTATTCATCAGCTTGTACGAACAGTTGATGATATTACCAACCGTTGCACCAAGGTCATCCCCCACCGCATCCATATATACATCGGGATCATCGATCTGTAAATCCTTGAAAAAGACGCCGTTAAGATTATAGTCGTAATTTTGTCCCGTATGTGCGAGGATACAGTCAAAATACCGTCTGCATTTCTGGATAACCGCCGCCAACCGAATAATCTCGGGGCGTGTACCGACAATAATTAACAATTTCAGTTTACCGTTATCTTTAAAAGCGATATCGGTGTAGTCGGTTTTAATTGCCATTATTCCACCACCTCAAAAAAGGTATCCGGTCTTGCCGGGTCAAAACACTCGTTTGCCCACATAAAAGTCACCATATCCTCCGTTTCGGACAAGTTAATAATATTGTGGGTATAGCCGGGAATCATTTCCACAACCTGTAATTTTTCACCGCTTACACGGAATTCTATTACGGGATATGAAGTACCGTCAGCAGCATTACCGATTTTCCGCATCTGAATCAGGCCTTCGCCTTTCACCACCAAGAACTTTTCGTTCTTGCTATGGTGCCAATGGTTGCCTTTGGTGATACCCGGTTTAGAAATATTTACACTAAACTGACCTCTGTCGGGCGTACGGATAATTTCCGTAAAGCTGCCACGTTGGTCCTCGTTCATCTTTAAGTCATAAATAAACTTTTCAGCAGGCAAATACGACAAATAGGTGCTGTACAGTTTGGAAACCAACGGATCCGTAAAATCAGGCACGCCGCCTGCAGCACGAATCTCGGGGAAACTGCGGATGGTATCCGCAATGAACCCTAAGGTTGTATGATGTTCCACAGGCACTACACAAAAATCACCTTTTTCGGTGGGATGACCTGCTAAGGCATGCAGCATTTCATCTACCAAATCATCAATGTAGACCAAATGCATTTGTACAAACGGATCGGTTACCTGAATATCCAAATCATTGGCAATATTATTGCAGAAAGTAGCAATAGCACTGTTGTAATTCGGACGGCACCATTTACCGAACAAATTGGGAAAACGATACACGTAAACAGGTGCTCCCGTTTTTTCAGCGTATGCAAAGCCGAGCATCTCCCCCGCTTTTTTACTTTCACCGTACACACTGCCTGTGTAGCGACCTTCTAAAGAAGCTTGTGCAGAGCTGGAAAGCACTATCGGGCAGGTGTTTTTGTGCTTCTGCAGTGCTTCCAACAACGTTGCAAAGAAATCTCTGTTGCCTTGCATAAACTCTGCGTTGTCTTTCGGTCGGTTGACACCTGCAAAATGGAACACAAAATCCGCCTTTTCACAGTATGTATCAAGCAATGACGCATCCGTATCAACGTCATATAAGAACAGTTCACCAATTTCCAGTTCGGGATGTGTTCTGTCTTTGCCGTCCTTTATGTTTTGCAGAGCAGCAGTGAGATTTTTGCCAACAAAGCCGCCTGCACCTGTGATTAAAATATTCATTGAAATTATCCTTTATAATCGTAAGGAATACCCATGCTGTCAAGTTCATCTCGAATATATTGGAGCATAAGCAGCTTTTCCTTAACCTGTTCCACAGTCAACAGAACGGTATTCTGAGAGTCGAACTCATGGAGAGGGTTACGCTCGACATCACCGCTGTCAACGTATTTTTCGTAGTTGAGGTCACGGTGATCACACGGCACACGATAGAAATCACCCATATCGATAGCGTTGGAGCATTCTTCATTGGTAAGTAACGTTTCGTACATTTTTTCGCCGTGACGAATACCGATAATCTGTACATCGTTTTCCGAACGGAACAGTTCTTTAACGGCTTGTGCAAGAACACCAATAGTACAAGAAGGTGCTTTCTGTACAAGAATATCACCGCTCTGACCGTTTTCAAAAGCAAACAATACCAAGTCAACCGCTTCTTCCAAGCTCATAACAAAACGGGTCATAGCAGGTTCGGTGACGGTAATCGGTTTGCCTTTCTTAATCTGGTCAATCCACAGCGGAATAACCGAACCACGGGAGCAAAGCACGTTACCGTAACGGGTGCAGCAAATTTTAGTTCTGTCCTTTGCGGTACGTGCTTTAGAAACGGCAACACGTTCCATCATAGACTTCGAAATACCCATAGCATTTACGGGATATGCGGCTTTGTCGGTAGAAAGACAAATAACTGTTTTAACGCCCTCTTCGATGGCAGCGGTCAAAACGTTATCGGTACCGATAACGTTGGTTTTCACCGCTTCCATCGGGAAGAATTCGCAAGAAGGCACCTGTTTCAGTGCCGCCGCATGAAAGATGTAGTCAACGCCGTGCATAGCACTTTTCACGCTGTTGATATCGCGCACATCACCGATGAAGAACTGAATCTTCTCCGCAACTTCAGGCATTTCACGCTGATAGTCATGACGCATATCATCCTGTTTCTTTTCGTCACGGGAGAAAATACGAATCTCCTTAATGTCGGTATCCAAGAATCTTTTCAGTACGGCATTACCAAAGGAACCCGTACCACCGGTTATCATAAGTGTCTTTCCTTCAAACATATTGTTATACTCTCCTCACCTTATCCTAATTTCTTGAATCTGTACAGTATGTTTCTTATCACATTTAATAATACCACACAACTCTTATAAATAGTAAGTAGCAAAAACTATCTTTTGAGCAGCTTTTTGATTTTTCCGAAGAACAAGTTCTTCTCATATGTGTTTAAGCAAAAACACATTAACACAGCAAACGCCACAACAAAGAGCAACCCGTTTACCAAAAATCTCAAAACCCCTTGCGGTAACGGATTAAAGTTTTCCAAAGTAAGACCGATGGCCAACGCAACCAGCAAGAACGGCGTGATTTTCAAATAACATCTTTTGAGCATCTGCATCATATCCAGATGAAGCACCTTAACATGTGCCACAACCAGTAATGCACTGCGAATTAAATATGCAATGCAAATAGAAACAGAAGCGCCCAACGCTCCCCACCAGTGAGAGAAAACAAGCGAAATAGAAACATTCAGTATGCCTGTTATCAGGTATATAAAGGATTGTAGTTTCACCTTGTTCTCAACAATCAGGGTTGTGTTTGCGATTTGCAGAGGCATATAAAAATAGCTGGGTATAACCAAAAAAACTGCACACAAATAGCTTTCAATAAAGTCCGCCTTATTCCATACATCCACTATAAAAGACTTTCCGAAAGAAATAAATCCTACTACTAAAGCACCGACAATCAAGCATTGTATTCTGCCGATCTTTACCATTAAATCAACAAGTTCGGTGTCTTTTTTTCCTTCGTGCACGATTTTTGAAATACGTGGCATAAACATACCGTTTATTGCTGCTGCGAAGGTGGAAACATATCCTTCAATCGTACTCGCTAAGCCGAAAACAGCCGACCCTATGGCACCGGTCGATGATACCGCAACGATAATTGATGGGGAAATGTTAAATATCATGCGGCGTGCCAAGCTGGTAACGGTTGTCCAAACCGAAAACCCGAAAATGTTTTTCAAAATATTTTTATCTTTACATTTGAAATTCACCTTTACCGCTGTTTTTTTCTTTATGATGTAAAGCTTAATTAAGATGGTAAATATACCGGAAAGTGCATTTACTGTCACCAGCGCAAATACGCCATATCCCATCAACAGTGCAAAAACCATTGTCACTACGATAAAAACCTTGTGAAACAAATCTGCCAGTTTCAATCCAACAAAGTTCTCGTAGGCGGTCAGTATGCCATTGAGATTAGTAAAAGGAAAGGAAAAAACACTAAAAACGCCTACAATGGCATACAGTGTCTTAAAGGTATTAAATTCACTCGGAGTAAGATTGTCATAAATAGAACCCAAGAATACTCCTACGATCAAAAGTGCGGCAAGGATAATCCCATCAAGCAATATATAAAGCTTGTAAGTCATCCCAAGGAAATCGTTGATTGCTTTTTGATTTCCCTCTGCCCTATATTTGGATACAAAGCGAGAGACGGCCGCACTCATACCAAAATCTATAACAAAAACAGTTATTAAAGAATTGGCAAGTGTATAAAGGCCGTAATTGCTTTGACCAATTTGCGTGATCATCCATGGCGTGTAAATCAAGCCCGCCACCATGTTGAAGGCAATCGCTAAATACGATATAAGAGCCCCCATTTTGATTTGACTAGAGCTGTTAACAATAATCACCCCGTTAGTTGTTGATATCGGCAGTAAAACGGATGTTTTGGTTGTGTGAGGGTTTCCTTTTTTCCTCACTCGGCAATTCATTGGCATAGTTTTCGCCGAATCTCGATTTTAAGAAATTGTCATAATCAGATACCGCCATAAAGGTTTTATCTCTGAACGTCAGCTCGGTTAAAGAACTGTACGTTTCAGCGGCAAGTGGCTTGAAACTACGGTTCGAGTTACAAACCTCATAAATATAGCCCGTATTCTTTTTGTTATGTTTTTTGCAGCTTTTGTCTATTGCCCTAATGAGAACATTCATTGGCAACAGTGCGAGCAATCCATAAACAATTTTTCGTATACCGTGCGGTTTGATCGCACGAAGTTTTGTCTTTCTTGCACCCGTAAAAAGTCCAATCACAGAACACTGTTTGTGAAGCTTCTCAGGAACAACATTATCAATGGGAAAAATATCAATAAAAATACCGTGATGCATTTTTGAAAGATGAGAGTAATCATAATCGTATATTTCCGTACCATTTAAGCAAAGCTTAGCATAGTTGAGCGGAAACTCTTTAACATTGTTATAGGATTGAAGAAAGAAACGATTGTCCAGCTCTTTTGGGGCTACTGCAAGAAATTTCTCGTATTCCTCCCGCACCATAACAACATCAATATCATCGTCCCACGGAACAAAGTTTTGATATTTCACGGCACCCATCAGCGTGCCGCCTTCCATTGTGTACTTAATACCGTGTTTACGGCAAATCCTGTCAAACTCTACAAATATAGAATATACATGATCTTGTAAAAGGTTTAAGTCTATCATTTATATCCTCCAATTATTGCCAGAAGAACTTGTAGTGCGCACCTGTTTTGATAAACAAGAACAATAAAGCCAACATACACAACATTGTTACTAACAACTTGTTTTTCGGTTTGAAGGTTGAAAAAGCACTGGGCAGCGTCAACATAGTCATCAAACTATAATACTGCTGTACACGCATCATGGATTGGTCCAGCAATGTAAATAACGCAAACATAGCTGCCAAGGTATTGGCGAGTACTTCCATGTTCTTGTATGGTGTCTTGTTCTTGAATTGTCTGAAGCAAAGCAAAACAACAAGTGTTAACAGCACCATCAAAGCGGTAAACGTATACGTCGGTGCCTCATATGCCTCTTCCCTGTTATATCCGACGAGAGAAGCAATCCACAAAATAGCGTTGCCGCCAAGGGCAAATATCACAGCTGTAAAACCGCCGAGCACGGCCAGGTATTTTCCGCTGATTTTGATGCGGGACAAGAAATAAAAAGGTGCAAACAGCAAGACGGATTTATGTAACAAAAACGCCACAAGCGTGATTAAAATAAACTTCCAGAGTTTGCGTTCCTTAATCAATTCATATCCTACGAATACAATAAGCGCAGTAGCCAATGTTTGTCTATGCCCCGTGACAGCATAAAAGCTGTAAAACAGTACAGAGAACAGTATGTAGCTAAAGCACGGGTCTTCCGAGTTTTTATACACAAATCGCCCCATAGCAGAAAAGAAAATCACTGCAATAATAATCAGATACACCTGATAATCGTCGGTTAAAATGTGTGCAATTTTTTGGAACAGCAGATATCCGGGATCTTTATACCAAAAGTTTTCCACGGCATCTTCCGGAGTATATCCCTGCAAATACCCGCGATAAAACGAGGTAAATGCATCTGCCCAGGAAACGCTGCCGGCACGATCGAAGTGCTCAGCATATTTCAATGTATCCGCACCAACACTCCAACTTCGCAGGCCGGAAATCAAAATCCAACTAACAGAAGATAACCAACAAAAGACTTTTCGCTTTTGCTGTGTCGGTTGAATATATATTAAACAAATACCAAGCACCAAAATCAGTGCCATATTGGCTAAATATACGACCATCTATATACACCTTATACATTTATAATATCAGTTATCTCTTGAAAACACGCTGCATTAAGCGCACGGCACGACACCAATTACGCCACAGCGGATTGGGGTACGCCCAGGTTCCATCCACCTTATCATCATATCTGTGATCACACACTATAAACTTAGGATGTGTCAAAGGAAAAGGAAACTGTCGCTCCGGAGCGAAGAAAATGGTAGGCATAGGGTTATTAGAAACCTTCTTTCCGTGTGTTGCTCCCTCACCCAAACCGATATTGGAAGCCAGTGATACACGCGGTACGATGCCGAAACGTGATTGCGAATATTTCGTAAATAAGAATTGATAGTCCCAATGCGAAATGTTCTTACCGTCAAGCAATGCTTTTCTGGTATTTACAAAGGTTTTCAGCTTTCCTTTTTTTGCTCTCTTGTGGGTTATATCATTTTCAATAAGCATCTGCAAGCGAGAATCGTCTATTGCACTTAAGAAATAATCGTAATTGTCCCACACTCGACGCCAACTGCCCCACGCACCTGCCAAAGGTGCTACTTTTGCAAAAAAGTAGCTATCGTTACCGCAATCCCAATCGGCAAAATGATTGAATCCACTGACATTCGAAATGCGTTCATCGTCCTTGTATTTCTCCAGCATTTCCTCCATATACGGGAAGAAAGCGGCATGAGGTACGCAGTCGTCTTCTAAAACAACAAGACGATCTACCATAGAAAATGCCCAGGAAATCGCCGTTTGCGGACGCATACCGCACCCCATGTTCGTTTCAGCATAGTTGGTATGTACTTCACATTCCCAATCGATATCCTCTGCTATTTTCTTACAAGCGGCAACTTTTTCAATATCGTCAGGGCGATTTTCACGAGGACCGTCGCATGCTAAAAACAATTTGGACGGGCGCGCTTTTTTCACAGCCTCAAACACCTCTTTGAAAGTGTCAGGACGTGCAAAAAAGACCAACAACACCGGAACGTCTGTCTTAAAATCCTTCATAGCAGTTTCACCTATAACTTAATAAAAATATTTTAAAAACCTTACCTTTTCTGCCGCTTTTATGAAAGCCCACGAAAATAAAAACGTAGTTGTGAAGATGTAAACAAAGTATAGCACGGAATTCTGCACGAGAATTGTGTTAGATAAAAAGATGGTAGCAGTTGTGATAAAGAGACGCTGGCTCAAAAAGAGCATCAAACTCATTTTTCTCATCCATACAAACCACTTATTTTCAGACGGTTGCCATTGTAATAAAATGTTCATCAAAAAGAAGGTTGTCAATAAAAGCGTAAACTTGGTATCTACGCCGTTAGTAGACCATCCCAAAAATGCTTGCCCTAAAGTCTCAACAGCCACAAGACACATGCTTAAGCAAAAACCTATGATAGACTTTTTAATAGTAAAATGCGGCACAGTTACAGTGAAAAGACCACCCAAGGCAACAAAGACGAAGCCGAACAACAAACCGTTTTTTATCGTATCAAAAAAGCTGAAATATGCCGCAAAAAACTCACGTAAAACAGGGATATGTACAGTTAAGCCGTAATAACTTGACCCCAAACAACAAAGAACATAGAACGGAAACGCCACAAGCAAAATTTGCTTAAAAGATAATTTGGTTCGTAACAAATATACGACGATTACCGCAGCTATTAAAGCCGGCAAGAACCAAATGGTAGAAAAGCTACCCTCAAAGAAAAAAGATTTGACATACTGTAAAATATTATCTGCAGTAAAACCACCAGATTGTGTCCAATTGTACACTACAAAAGGTAGATACACGGCAGACCACAAAAGATACATGACGATTAAACGTTTAATATATTTAAAAAAATATGCACGTTTCTCTTCGTGCGTAGAAAAGCTTTCCGTTTTTGCAAAAAACAGAAAACCGCTTGCACAGAAGAAAAACGGAACGGCAATGGTAGTTACTATACGGCGAAACCCCAAGCTAATTACCGAACTAACATCCGCGAAGGGCGCGGTATGTAAAACAATAATTAATACTGCCGCAATAAATTTCATAATATCAATTGCCGTATATTGTTTTCTGCTCACGTTTCAGCACCTCCTCATAAACTTCAATCATACGTTTAGTATTCGTTTCACGATTATGGCGTTTAAACGCTCTTTCCTTCTCGCGTTCAGAGAACACTTGACATAACGAATCGTCTTCAAAAAGCTGCATAATACGATGTGCGAGCAGCGGATACTCGGGGAAATCATAGGTAAAACCACACTCCCCATCGGTCAACAAATCAATCATGCCGCCACGATGCGCACAAATCGACGGAGTACCGATGTACATCGCTTCACACAAAGTTGCGGAAGCGCCCTCAATGGCAGAAGGCACCACGCAAATATGCGATTTTCCTAATTGTTCCGCAACTTGTTCTGCAGAAATATTACCTATAAATACCACATTATCTTGCAGTTCAAGTTCTGCAATCATTTTCTCAATATAACGGGTGTAGCTGCTTGGTCTTACCAAGCGACCTTTTTCCGCTTTACCACCGCCCGGCACTAACAATTTAACATCGGGATATTTCTGCTTTACAATGGAAAGTGCTTTTATAAGAATGTGTAAACCCTTTAGGGAATAATGCGCGGCACCCGTTAAAATGCAATGTTTTTCTGCTTTATCTAAATTCCATTCGGACGCAGAATAGAAGGCGTCACGCAAATTATAATTGCAACGATAATATTGCAAGGACGGATTAACTGATAACATCACCGATTTATCCCAGTCGGTACGACCTGTTACATATTTAACCTTGTTTAAAACTTCCTCTTCTCTTTTGGCATTATGTTGATATAACAGCTTATATGTCAGCGGGATTTTTCCGCGTATAACATCTTTAACTTTTGACATTTTAAGGATTTCCCACAAAGAGAAGCCGCCATAGTATTCCTGGGAAATACGTCTGATAACACCTTGAATCGTCAACAGTGTAGGCAGTTCGGGATGCGCTTCCAACATCTCTCTGCCCGGTGCATACTCCGTACCGTGAATGTGTATCAAATCGGGATTGAAGAGGGAAACGATTTTTTTACAATCTTCACATGTTTTGGGGTTCCTGTATAACAGTCGTTTACTTCCACCCGGCAGCAAGAAATAGCGCACACCTTCATGTTCGATGTCTATCGGTTCTTTTCCGGAATAATAGGTCATTACGCCCAGTTCAAATCCGGGTTGTACAGAAACAGATTTTGCTAAATCTAAAAGCCAACCGCCGCTAGTACTAGTGGCCAAACCCAATTTTTTAGCAACTGCAGGAAACACCATATTTACAATCCACAGTACTTTCATCGGCCATTGTTCTCCTTCCCTGTTTCCTACACAGTTATTTGATAATACGTCGGTATATATATCAATGTATTGATTTGTCATGGTATCTCTCGACAAGGCGGTATGCAGTTGTTTGATAATTGCTTTCGGCGCTTGTATATCCGCCCAACGCCGTGCAGCGTTCTCAAGAGCATCTATATCAAAGGGCGCAACAACCTCTCCCATGCCGTCGGGGATGGTTTCTTTGACGCCGCCTGTATCAAAGCCCACAACCGTACAACCGCAAGCCACCGCTTCCAAACACACAGTAGGACACGTTTCACGTGAACTGGTCATCACAAAACAATCTGCAGCGGAATAGTAGTCTGCAAGTGTCTTTTGATTGTATGTTATGGGCACAAACACCATGTTTGAAGGCAGTGGTCGTATTTTGGGCGTACCACCCACAACAACGAACAGGTGATCAGACATTCGTTTTGCCAATTCAATAACGTAGTGTACACCTTTTTCTTTATCGTGAACGTTAGGTGTCACATGCAGAATGATTTTTTTGTCCTGCGGCAATGACAGCTTTGCACGTGCAACAACCGTACCACGAGGTGTAAACACATCTGTTTCAATGCCATTTATAACCGTTTCAAAACGTGCTGTTTCAAAAATCGGTGACTGCTTTGCTCGTTCCGTAATCCACTCCGAAACCCCCACAACAGTAAGGTTTTCAAAGTCGTTACAAGCTTTTTTCATCAACTTATAACAATGCTTGGCATCGTCACGGAAGAACCTTGAAACGTGCCCTTTAATCCTGCTACAGTCAGAGCAGCCCGTTTTCCATTTTTCACATGTTACCGCATGCTGACATCCGGCAGTATGCATAATTTCCGCATGCAAGGATAACACGGTCTTAATCTTGTGTTTCTTCAGAAAATGCAACAAGCGATATACGTTTACAAAATGTCCGTTGAGGCATTGAAGGTGAACAACATCCGGTTTTTCCTTTTTGATGATGTGAAACAGCTTTGCGGTAGCAATGGGCGAATAGCCGAAATCCACACCGAACAATCTGGAAAATACAGAGTGGATTTTTCCTTCAATTTCGGTAGAACTCTTGTACACATCTGTTTCTCGTACTTTTTCGCCTCTGCCGTATACAACTACCGATTCGTAGCCATTTTTTAATAAACACGTATGGATATCATACATGATTTTCCCTGTGCTTCCCAGCTTATACACACAGTTTATCTGTAAAACCTTCACCTTCACACCTCCTTTAATCGTTACATTAACACCTTATAATCAAAGACCGAAGTCTTCTCTCAGCATCTTCCGTGTTTTTCTTTCATCATGATATTGAGCGCCGCACAAATACCCTCTTTGTGCAACTGCAGTAAGTATGGACGTATCCTCCAAAATCTCTGTCAGCTGTTTTTCCAGTGTATCTTCATCGGATGCGACAATGGCACAGTCATTTTTTATTAAATGCTCAAAGGATGCAACATCCTGCGGTCCAACAGCTAAAATAGGACGTGCTGCCTTAAAATAGTCCACAATTTTAGTAGAGAAAGACTGACGAACCATAAGTTTACTTCTCAAACCCATGCTCTCTGCATGCACAAGAATATCTGCTTTTTGTTGGATAATCGTAACCTCATCTGCAGAAACACTTCCCATAACAAAGGAAGAACCTTCAACCTGAAGGGCTTTTTTCATTTCATCTGTGAGGGCGTTTGCCGTATATACAAAAAGCTGTGCTTTTGTACCGTTTTGATTTATCTTTTTGAGAACATTGGCTATCATCGCAAGAGATTTCCAACGACCCATAAGTACGTTACCTGTGAAAACCAGTTGTAACGGTTGATTATATGCTTCCTTTGTTGCCGGAGCACCGGAAAAATCCGCAAACTTTGTCAGTATTTTACAAGGTTTGTGAAAAGTTGCTTCGTATTCTCTTTTTTGGAGTTCAGAAATAACATAGTTTACCGAAGACAGCTTTACAGAAGTTCTTACCCATTTTCTCAAGAGAAAACGATGTGCCCAAAACAAAGGAGACAAAGAAAACTGTTTCAAGGTATAAGTATCATCTGCGTGAAAAAGTATAACCTTTGCATCCGTGTATTTCTTGATAAACTTCAGTAATTTGTGCGGATAGAAGCAGTTGAATACCGGCATAAAAATAACTTCCGGCGCCACTTCTCTCACATAAGCTATAAGGCGTTCATTTTTCCATCTGCCGACCGACCACAAAATTTCTCTGCAGAAGGTTAAAAAGAATGAGTGTGTTTTCTTGGCACGATCATACATTTTTATTTCCGCCCCTGCCGCACTGTTTTGGGTTGTAAAATCGGTAATATGTCCGACTTTACTGCCTTTCAACAAGTTTTGCAGCAACTGTCTTTCGGAAATATAAAAGTTCTTTTTTGCGATATTGTTGTCCGGCATCTGATCTCGAAAACACAAGCTGTAAAAGTCGATATCCTCAAAACCCGAAAAGAAGTTTGAGCAGGTGTTTCCGGTGTTATTATCGTTACGCCATGCTGCTCTTGTAATCACTAAAACACGCATAAACATTGTTCTCCTTGATAACTTTGCAGATATAGCTTTTACTGCGGGGAAATTACACTTCCTCTTTCCATGCCCAATTCCACCACGCGCGAAACCAATTCTTCGAAAGAAATACCCGCATATCGTGCAGAATCAGGGAAAAGACTCATTTCAGTCATACCGGGCAGCGTGTTTACCTCAATAACCTTTGGTCCTTTCTCTTGATCTACAATAAAATCGATTCTGGAAAGGCCACAACACCCCAGTATTTTATAAAGTTTTGCACCGATTTCCGCTACCTGTGCCTTTTCCGTATCGGACAACGTAGACGGGAGAATATGACGACATTTTCCTTGCGTATATTTCGCACCATAATCATAAAATTCGTTATCAGTGGTTATTTCCACCTCGGGGAAAACCGTCAGTTCATCATTACCCAAGATCGGCAATGTCACTTCGGTACCAATGAGATATTCCTCTGCCAGTAACATATCTCCATAGGAATATACCTCTTCGATGGCAGAAATCAACTGTTCTTCCTCTTTCACAAGCACAACACCAATACTGGAACCTTGAGAAGGCGCTTTCAGCACAGCAGGCATACCCAACGTGTCAACAATCTGTCTGGCAATTTCTTCAAACGGCACACCTTGCGATTTGTGAAAAGCCAAGAAAGCAGCTGTCGGTATTCCGTGAAAAGCCATTACCTGTTTGGTGAGCACTTTATTCATACATACCGCACTGGTCTCCAACCGTGGTCCCGTATACGCAACACCTGCAAGCTCAAGGGCACCTTGGATATGACCATCTTCGCCTCCTGCACCATGTAACGCCAGATACACAAGGTCGGGTGCCTTTGTGAGCAACTCCGCTAAATTATCTTTTTTCAGGTCAAACAATTCTACGTTGCTGTATCCCGCTCTGCACAAAGCACTGTATACTGCCCAACCGCTCTTGAGGGACACTTCTCGTTCGCTGGACATACCGCCGCAAACCACTGCTATTTTAATGTTTTTATCCATACTCTTCTCCAAAAAACGTTTAATTGGTAGCCATTTTCAGATGCCATTTGAAACGAGGCGGTATACCTTTAAGACCCTGGTATATGTAACCAACCGTAAAGGTCGCTCGTAACGAATGGTTGAGATGACCGCTGTGGCTGGATTTAAACAAGACCAGATCACCACGTTTGGCATATTTCTTTATATTGGCATTTAATTTCTTTCTGTTTTCGCAAGGAATAACAATCATTCCATCACGGAAAGTCGTTTTCGAAACCGCTTCACAAATCTGCGGACCAAAAGCTAAAAAGACCTCGAACTTAGATGTATTTACGATATCTGCAATTTCAAGATGTGTAGAAGCAGAATAATCACCCGCCTCGGCAATATCACCTAACACAGCAATATATTTACCCTTAATCGGGATGTTTTGCGCTGCATCAATGGCGGAACGCACCGATTTTGCTACTGCGTTATAGCAATCCGCATAAATCGTAACACCACGTGTTTTATAAGCATTCTGTCTGATTCCCAACGAACGATAGCTTTGAAGCCCTTTCACAATCGCTGCATGGTCCAAGCCAAACGCAACACCCGCTGCAAACGCATACATCGCAGGGTATACATTATGTACGCCAAAGGTGTTCTTTAGAAAAACAGGATATACTTGACCGGTTGCTTTTTCGGTGATTTCAAAATGAAGACCGTCACAATCGACCGAAATATTATCCGCCAAATAATCAGCATCCCTGTTTTTGGCAGAAACAAACATAACCGTTTTATCGGTAAACATACCGGCGGTGTTTTCATCATCCATACTGGTAATGCAAACACCGTTTGTCGCCAGATAATCGGCAATACTGCCAACCTCGTTTAAGATGTTCTCCTCGCTGCCGTAATGTGCAATGTGCGACTTGTCAACCGGGGTGATAATCACAACCTCCGGTTTCAAAATCTTAGACATTTCGGTCAGCATGCCGGGGGTATCCTCGCTGCATTCCGCTACAAACACTTCTGATTTCGGCGGGATGTGTTGACAGACGTGACCGACACTTTCCAATAAATTGGCATTACCGGCATCGCAAAGAGTGTGAAAGTTCTTGTTAAACACCGCATCCACCATTTTCTTTGCGGTGGTTTTACCGATGCTGCCCGAGATGGCAATGGTACGCAACGGCGCAGCATCATAAACGGCACAACACATATCCGCATACACAGTAGCCGGTTTTTCCACCACAATGCAAGGCAATCCTTCAATCTGATGATCAGAAACGCAAACCAGAGCACCTTCCGCAACTGCTTTTTTCATAGTGTTGTCATCATCTTCATACAACTGAACACAAATACAGTTGCCAGTCAATCTGTCACCGTAACGACAAACCTGAGAAACCAGATCATTCAACTTGTCTTTGACGTCATCCGTAAACTGCTCGGTATCAAGCCCTGCTCTTTCACAAAACTCTTTCAACGTGAAGAAAGCATCGGGGCTTCTTCTCAGCTTTTTTCTGTATGTAGCATTACACAATATGCGCGTTGCTCTCTTGGCGATGTTTTTCGGAGTGATTTTCATACTGTAGATATCTCCTCTTACAGATTTTCCTTGTACCACTCAATGGCAAGCTTTATACCGTCCTTGAAGCTATAATCCGGGTCGTAGCCAAGCAAACGTCGTGCCTTGGAAATATCCGCATTGGAATGCTTAATATCTCCTTTGCGGTCAGGGCCAAAGTTCGGCTCTACATCTACGTCAAGTGCTTTGGTAAGACCGTAATAAATATCAATAAGATATTCTCTGCCGCCGTAAGCAATGTTGAACGCCTCGCCCGCCGCCTCACTCGGTGCAAGACATGCCTTGAGGTTGGCCTCAATAACATTGTCAATATAGGTAAAATCACGGCTCTGCTTGCCATCGCCGTTAATGGTGGGAGTTTCCCCATTCATCAACTGTTTCAAAAACTTCGGAATCACTGCGGCATACGCACCGTCGGGATCCTGTCTGCGACCAAATACATTAAAATACCGCATACCGTAGGTGTCTAAGCCGTACAGTTTGGTATATAATTTTGCCCATTCTTCGTCACATCTTTTGGTAAGTGCATAGGGAGAAAGTAAATTACCCTCTCTCCCCTCTGTTTTAGGCAAATTGGGCTCATCACCGTACACAGACGAGCTGGAAGCATATACAAACTTTTTAACACCTTTTTGGCGGGCCGCCTCTAACATATTCAGCGTACCTTCTATATTATTTCTGCAATAAAACAGCGGCATTTCGATAGAACGCGGCACACTGCCCCACGCTGCTTGATTGAGCACGTAGTCAACGCCTTCGCAAGCTTTCATACAGGTGTCAAGATCTTTAATGTCACCTTTGATAAAGGTGTAGTGCGGGTTGTCGGCAAACATATCCACGTTTGCCTGTTTGCCTGTAGACAGGTCATCCAAAGCGCGTACGGTATATCCCATATTCAATATCGCTTCGCACAGGTTGGAGCCGATAAA
>JAZNXY010000131.1:0-1755 GCA_045594105.1 Acutalibacteraceae bacterium
GCAGCGTGTTGTCGGGTATTTATGTTTTCTTATCGGGATGCCGCTTTTGTGTGTTCCTTTTTTGTCGCCTCAATATATTGCCGCTGTATTTACCTTGTAACAAATATCTGCTAAAATCATATAAAGAACAAGGGTTTTGCCCTGTATAAAAAGGAGATTTGCGCTATGTTCCTTTCCGATTTGAACTACCGCCAGGTGGAAGATTATCTCAAAACATTCGACACTGTTATTATTCCGCTGGGCAGTCTTGAAAACCACGGGCTGCATCTGCCCCTTGGCACCGACACAATTGTGCCCGACAGAATTGCACAGCTGATAAATGACCGCTGTGATGTGATGATTGCACCAAGTATAAACTATGGCGCCACCGACGACCTTGCAAGCTTTGCAGGTACAGTAAACCTTGGCACCGAAGGGCTGACACAGCTGCTGAAACTTATCTGCGACGGGCTGTACAGCCATGGGTTCCGTCATTTTATGATTCTGAACGGTCACGGCGGCAACAACGCCGCAATACAGACGGTTGGATTTCATCTTTACCGCAAAGGCGCACTGCTTGCCAACCTCAACTGGTGGCTTATGGCAGGGCAGATTAACCCTGAGTGGGCGGGCGGCCACGGCGGCGGTGAAGAAACTGCGGCTGTTATGGCGGTAAACCCTGACCTTGTCAAAACCGAGTACCTTGATATGCCCGAGGGCATACGCAATGACCTTGGCGATAACCTGCCTTACGGTGCGTGGACAAATGTAAACTACAAGGGTGTGTCTGTTACAATACCGAGGGATATAAAGGACATCACCGACAACGGATGGCTTGTGCACAGCTTTAAAGGAGATGTGCCAACCCGTGCAGATGAAAAATGGGGCAAGGAAATGCTGGAGGCCGTTGCCGGCTATATTGCAGATTTTTCGGCACAGTTTGCCGCTGCACCGCTGCCGAAAAAATTAAAGGGTTAAAACTATGAACAAAATTTCAGCAACCTATTCCGAAGCCATGGACTTCTGGAACAAGGCATTTACATTGTCCGACGAGGACAAAGAAAAACACAACAAAAACATAACTGCCGACAGCGACCCTGCCGACCTTGCAATCAGCAAAAGTCTTGCAGAATTTGTGCGCAGCACCCTTAAAGGCAAAAACAAAGTGC
This sequence comes from Acutalibacteraceae bacterium, assembly GCA_045594105.1. Classification (GTDB taxonomy): domain Bacteria; phylum Bacillota; class Clostridia; order Oscillospirales; family Acutalibacteraceae; genus URNF01. Next base: position 1,149 of record JAZNXY010000131.1, read on the forward strand.
TGGACTACGGCTGCGGCGAGGGCTGGGCAGGTATGTGCATATACAGGGACGGCTGCCGTGATGTGACCTGTGTTGACGTTGCACAGGGTGCGGTGGAAACGGTGAAATACATCGCCAGCCTTGCACAGATAGGCGACGGCTTTTGTGCCCGAAGCATTGACGCCGACTGGCTTGCCACTGTGGCGGATAACACCTATGACGGCATTGTGTGTACCAATGTGATTGATGTGGTACCAAGCGAAATAAGTGCATACATTGCACAGCACCTTGGCAGAATACTCAGCCCGGGCGGCACTGCAGTTATCGGCATGAACTATTACAAGGATTTGTCCGCCGACCCCGGTGCAAATGTGGAAATCAGAAACGGCAACGAGGTTTATATGGACGGCATACTGCGTATGGTCAGCCGCACCGATGACGAATGGCGCAGCATTTTTGAAAAACATTTTATTGTGGAACAGCTTGAATACTACGCCTGGAACAGCGAAACCGTGCCAAAAAGAAGAATTTTTGTGCTGAAAAAGAAATAGCAGTCTGACGCAGCACCGATAACGATAACAGACTGACGCGCAGGGTTTTGCGGCAGCCATAAAACAAATTTACACAA
>JAZNXY010000132.1:0-8970 GCA_045594105.1 Acutalibacteraceae bacterium
GAAGTATATGTTAAGGATTCAAGTGGAAATGAAGCAACTGCAACCAAAACCGTAAAATATTAGTACTATTCAGAAGCAGCCACAAACGACTATTGTGGCGGGTTCAATATTATTGTAGCAATTTTTGATACAGAAAAGAAGTTCTTTTTGCAATTCATGACATGTTATGTTTTCGGTGTTCGTTGACGGTAAAAGTGTTCGTTGACGATAGAAGTGTTCGTTGACGGGAGCGAATATTCATTGCCGGGGATAGGGCGGAAATATAGAATTTTAGTATTTTTCGGTAATACGGTAACCTTATATTTCCGCTATAATTTTAGTACAAAGCCCCGTTATTACAGCGCCTTATACAAATAAAAGCGCCTATAACAGGCGAATAAGCACAAAAAAATTAAGGTTGATTCGTTTTGAATCAACCTTAATGAGTATTGGTCCGAGTGACAGGAGTCGAACCTGCGGCCTCTTGAACCCCATTCAAGCGCGCTACCAATCTGCGCTACACCCGGATATATTGTCCGCGAATAACTATATCACATCTCTTTTATAAAATCAAGTAAAACTTTTATAAAAGTCAAAAATATTTTCTGCGGTCAACGAAGAAACAGCGAGTGGCTCTTTACCACTCGCTGTTCCTTATTTTTTATACCGTTGTCCGTACTGTTTTGGGGTCTCTCCCATCACACGGCGAAATGCCGTCGTAAAATACTTCGCATCAGCAAAGCCGCACCGCACGGCAACCTCACATACCTTATACTTTCCTTCTTGCAACAGCTTACAGGCATATTCTATACGCCGCCTGACAATATATTCCTTCGGGGAAGGATGTCCTGCCTCGCGAAACAACTGGAAAAGATACGATTCGCTCACGTCTGTCGCCTGTGCAACCGCTTTTACCGACAGCTTCGGCAAGGTAAAATACGCATCAATATACTGCGTTGCCGTGCGTATCGCCAGCGATGCATTATCCGAAAATGCTGTTCTTTCTCGCTCAAGCTCCGCCAAAATCTGATAAAACAATGACAAAGAACGGTAATCCCTGTCCGCCCCTGCCCGCCGCCACACATCTTGTAATTCTTTGCATAAGCGACGTATCTTCTCTCCGTTTTTCGGTTGTATCAACAGCGGGCGGAACGGCAAATCCTCCAGACACTCAAATTCTACACGGAACACAGCATCCTTGTCATCGCCCTCTAACCTACACCACAGGTTTGGTGGCATATACACCACCGCATTGTCCGCCGTCTGCAAAATGCCGTCCTCCAACACGTATCGCATATTTGTATGATAATGAAAGGTCAAGGTATGCATACGCAATGAGCGTTGTTCTTCTCCACAGAAGGTGGACATCACATCCTCGTAGCTGCAACCGATGATCCGGTCACCGTGACGGCGCATCCGTACCGTTTCCGCCAACCTTTCATCGTATCTGAGATCGCCAATCAAATTGCGGGTGCCACGGGCTCCCGCAAATGCAAAGCTGCCGCGAAATGCCACAATTTTTCCCGTGTGCGGCGCCGCACCGTATGCAAAAGTGCCTTTTTCACAGCCAAACAACAGGCCGTACCGTTTCCAGCATTGCTCAAACTCCAGCTCCGCAACAAAATCAGTCACAGGCGGCAGCCGTAAGGTCAGCAAACACATCGCACCGTAATCGTTGGTAGGAATACGACCGGGATTGACACGCTTACAACGCAAATGGCCCCTTTCGTTAAACTCCCAAAAACGGGAAATCGGCACCTCCATGCCCTTTTGTCCCCACTCCAAGCTGGGAAAATAATACCCCTCAAAATACGTTTCCAATTCCCGTATTTCTTTGATAGCGGTAAAATCTATATCCACCAGTGTTTCACCGTTCACCGACACACGCAAACGTCGGAACGCACCGTGATCATCCACCGATGCATTGGAAACCAGCGACAGAAATCCATTTGCCGGAATATTGAGGGAAAACGCAGCAGTCTGTGCCGTCTGCTCATCCAGCACCATTTCGCACGCCTGTCCGCTGACCGAAAGCCGCATCGTATGTAAAATGCCGTTCAGCACCTGTGCATTTACTGCGTGTTCCACAACACTACGGGATGTATGGTACACTTCACGAAGCCGTACAGGCACCGTATGTCCGTCAAAAAACATATTTCCCCCGCCTTTACACACTATTTTCTTTATAATAGCACAAATAATATAGGAAATCAAACCTTTTGTGCCGCCTCAAAAAAATAAAAAGGCGTGTGTTACGCCTTTTTACTGTCCTGCAATTGAATAAAAATACCCAGAATAATCACGACAAGACCCGCTACCGCGTACACGGTAATCGGCTCTTTTAACAGCAGCGAAGTCCACACAAGCGATAAAAACGGGGTGATATACGCCAAATTGGAAATTTTTGCGGTGTTGCCGTCGGACAGTGCCAGAATCCAGCACATAGTGGGTATCGCAAATGACAGCACGCCGTTAAACAGCAACCCCGGCAGTTGCGACATAGTCGGTATTGACATCTCTCCGCTTACCACGTTGATCATCAACGTTATCACAAAGGTTGTACCGAATGCCACCATAGTTGCGGTCTGTGTGTCATACCGCCATTTTTGATTCAGCGCCGTAAATACACCGTACGATACCGCACCGAGCACGCAGCCACCGATGCCCACGCCCGTTTGGACCGTCAGATGCAAAAGGTCACCGCCTGTCACAATTACCACACCTAAAAAGGACATACCAATGGCAACCGCTTTACGCACCGTCATTTTTTCTTTCAGCAAAATACAGGCAAACACCACGCTCATAATCGGCCACAGGTAGTTAATGATAAACGCCTGTGAAGCAGGCAGACGTGCAGCGCCTATATAGTAAAACATATAATATAAAAACGTGCCCGGCAACCCTGCCACCGTCATCTTGATATAATCGGCAGCAGAATACTGCCGCATTTTGCGTACCTTACCGTTGCCAAGACCTAAAAGCAACAAAAACACCGCTGCAAACAACGAACTGATACACAGCACCTGCATTCCCGTCATACTGCCGAGCAGTAGTTTGGAAACTGTGGCCATGGTAGACCACAGAAAAATAGCAATGCCTGCAAAAGCATAAGATTTTTTCATCGTTTCATCCTTTTGTGCCGATATAGAATAAAATCCCCCACGGTGCATACCGCAGGGGAAACTATTATTTTATAAAAATCGGCTATACCCTTCCCCATATTGAACACAGCGGGAAACACGGCTCAGCGTCGCAGAGGAAATATCGGTTTCTTCTATCACCTGAGCATAGGTTTTCCCCTCTTTCAGCAATTTTGCCGCACGCAGGCGCTGCGCCATCTGTTCTATCTCCTTGTCGGTGCAAAGATCGGCAAACAGTGCCTTCACCTTTTCCACATCATTCAAAGAGACTAACAAATCGTATAGCTCGGCGGTCATTTCGGCGGTGCGTTTTTTGTCCTTCATCGCTTACCCCTCCAAAGATTTGCTAAGGAAAGCGCGGGTTTTTTCCGATTGCGGATGGTCAAACACCTGCTCGGGTGTTCCCATTTCCTCAATCACACCGTCCGCCATAAAAATCACCTTATCCGACACGCCACGGGCAAACTCCATTTCGTGCGTAACCACAATCATGGTGCTGTCCTTGTCTTTTAAGCCACGGATAACCTTCAGCACCTCGCCCGTCAGTTCGGGGTCAAGTGCCGAAGTCGGCTCGTCAAAGCAAAGGATATCGGGGTTGAGTGCTAATGCACGGGCAATCGCCACACGCTGCTGCTGACCACCCGACAACTGACACGGGTATTTGTCGGCATGTGCCGTCAAATCCACCCGTGCAATCAGGTCATCTGCCAATCGGGAAATCTCATCAGCGGTGCCTCGTTTTAACAAGGTGGGGGCTAATGTAATGTTTTCCTTTATTGTGTACTGCGGGAACAAATTAAAGTTCTGAAACACAAGACCGAAATGCAGGCGGTTCGCCCGTATTTCTTCATCACTTAAGGTGTGCTGTCCTTCACCATCAAACAACAGCTTGCCATCAACACTGATCGTACCGACATCCGGTGTTTCCAGGAAGTTCAAGCACCGCAGAAGGGTGGTTTTACCCGAGCCGGAAGAGCCGATAATAGACAGCACCTCACCTTTTTCGAGCGAAAAGCCAATCCCTTTGAGCACTTCGGTTTTCCCGAAGCTCTTTATTATGTTTTTGACCTCTAATAATGCCATATCTTAACTCCTGAAATAACTCAGTTTCTTCTCGACCTTGCCGAGTAAAATGGTCAGAATACCGACAAAGATCAGATAGAATGCGCCGGTATAGAATAACGGCCACACCATTGCTTTTGTCGCCGCCAAATCCTTCGCCTGCTTAATGATTTCGCATACCACAATACAGTTGGCAAGTGCGGTATCCTTAATCAAGGTGATAATTTCGTTGGACATGGGCGGTACAATACGTTTGACAACCTGCTTAAATACGATTTTACGGAATACCTGCGATTTGGTCAGACCAAGCACATAGCCCGCTTCGTACTGTCCCTGTGAAATGCTCTCGATACCGCCCCGGTAAATCTCCGAGAAATAGCATGCGTAGTTAATCGTAAACGCAATAAGCACCGCAACAATTCTGCCTGCATCCTGAACACCGTAATTGATAAGCATAAACTTATCAATCTCACCAAACAATTGGAAATTGAACAGCAGACCGGGCACGTAGTAGATAATAAATATCTGGAGCATCAGCGGAACGCCCCTGATGATCCAGACAAAAACCTTAGATACTGCTTGTATCGGTTTGAAACGGCTCATGGAACAAAACGCTATAGGCAAACCAAGCGGTGCGCCGCAAAGCAGCGTCACCGCAAAGATTAGCAAAGATATTTTGAAGCCGTCAAACAGAAATGAAGTAACTTCTAAAAAAGACATACCTTCACCTATTAAACGTTTTCTTATTTTTTCTGGTCTGCAAAATCAACGATAGCGGTATTTTCCACACCGTATTTCTGTGCAATCTCGGTAATAAAACCGGAAAGGCCGAGTTTTTCGAGCTGTTCGTTAACCTTGGCGGTCAGGTCGCTGCCCTTTTTAAAGCCGATAGCATAGTATTCCACTTCACTGGACAAGCCATCAACAACCATAAGGTCTGCGTAATCGCCTTTGCCGCAGTAGCTCTTAGCAAGCTGTGCGTCGAGAACAGCGAAATCAGCGGTTTTGGATTTTACTTCCATCAGACAGTCGGTCTGTTTCGGGAAGCCCTTGAAGGTAGCACCTTCAAAACCTTTGGCGTAGGTTTCACCTGCAGAGCCGCTTTCCGCAACACCCAATTTACCGTTAAGGTCAGCCGCCGCTTTCACGTTGGCGTCCTTTCTCACAACAACAACCTGCTGATTTTCCATGTAGTTGTAGGAGAAGTCTACCTTATCCGCACGCTGTACGCCGTCGTCGTCAGCGGTGTTGCAGGTAAAGCCGTTCCACACACAATCAATGGTGTTGGAGTTCAGATCGGTGTATTTGCTGGTCCATTCGATTTCTTTGAAGATAACCTCATAACCGAGTTCCGCAAACACTTTTTCAGCAAGTTCGGTATCAAAACCAACCAACTTGCCGTCGGCGTCTTTGTAGTTCATCGGTTCGTAAATGGTGTAACCAACGGTTACGGTTTTCTGGGTGCTGTTGCAGCCGGCAAAGCAGCAAACCAACATCAGTGTCGCAAGAGCGAGGGCTAATACTTTTTTCATCTTAACATATCTCCTTTTTGCTTGGGTTACAAGCGATGTGATGCGGTTATTATACTTTAGTTCGCTGAAGTTGTAAAGTGTTTTTTTGTGATTTTCCTTATTTTTGTGCACTTTAACAAACTAAAGAGGCAAAGCTTGTGCATAATGTACACAAACGAAAAAGAACGGTGTTGTACACCGCTCTTTTTAATATATGCCATATAGTATTATCGTTTTGAAGCAAGGAAGAATAAAGCCAGCGTGCCCGGACCGCTGTGTGCGCCGATAACAGGACCGACAAAATCGATCATCTGCACCTTTACACCGTATTTTTCATTAAGTATATCCGCCAACGTTTGGGCATCTGACAGACAGTCACCATGACTGATAAACACAGGAGCGGTTTTATCGGTTACCGTCTCGCCGTATTTGTCCGCAAGCGCCGTAATGGCTGCCAAGCGGCCACGACTTTTGCTCATATTGATAAGATGACCTTCATCATCCATATGCAGCACGGGTTTGATGCCGAGCATAGTACCCACCAAAGCCACCGCACCACTGATACGGCCGCCACGTTTCAAGAAGTTAAGGTCATCCACAGTAAACCAGTGTGCTAGATGCGGCAAGGTTTCCTGCACATATGCCGCTACTTCGGCAATGGTGGCACCCTTTTCCTGCTGTTGTACCGCCAGATACACGAGCAGCCCTTGTCCGAGGGATGCTGCCAACGTGTCCACCGTCAGAACAACACGGTCGGTGTATGCTTCCTTCAGCTCTTCTGCCGCAATGCTTGCAGATTGATAGGTGGTAGAAAGACCACTGGAAAAACCGAGATATAAGACATCTTTACCTTCCTGCAAAAACGGCTCAAACGCTTCTTTGAAGGTAGTAATATTCGCAGCGGATGTCCGTGCCATTTTTCCGCCACGCAGTTCTTCATAAAATGCATGCGGTTCTATTTCGTTATTTTTACAGCTTTCCGCACCGTCTACCAGGACATCCAACTGTACGCACTGTACACCCCAATCGGCAAGTGCCTTTTCCGCCACGTCGCAGGACGAGTCGGTTACAATCACAAAATCAGACATACAGATTCCTCCTTTTTTTGTTCTCCAACAGTATACACGGTGCCCTCCTCTCCGTCACGGAACTTTGCGTTTTTTCCTCTCGACTGTTAGATGAAGCCGAGTAGAACGACCTTTTTCGACTCTACTCACAGTAGAGTACACCGTATTTCCTCTTGATTTTACTAAAAAACCGTGGTAGAATACAATTACCACTCGAAAAGGAGATACGGTATGCAGGACATCAAATTGATTATCGCAAAAAACATCATTGACCTTCGCAAGCGAGACGGTATGACCCAGGCAGAGCTTGCTGAGCGACTGAACTATTCCGATAAAGCGGTTTCCAAATGGGAACGTGGCGAATCGGTGCCGGATATTACAGTGTTAAAAACCATTGCGGATATGTTTTCGGTGAAGGTAGATTATCTCATCACATCAGAGCATACCGATGCTTCGTTGGAAGCCCCGAAAATGAGCAAGCGGCAGAAACGCAACCGCAAATTGATTATGGGTATGTGTCTTGTGCTGGTATGGCTGATTGCCACCTTTGTTTTTGTGGTACTGCAAGCCGCTATGCCGCAACAGCCGCTTTTATGGCTTTCCTTTGTGTATGCGGTACCGGTCTCCCTCATTGTATGGCTGGTATTCAACAGCATCTGGTTTAATACAAAGCTTAATTTTATCATCATTTCCGGATTAGTATGGTCGTCATTAGCGGTAGTGTATCTCTCCTTAATATTCATTATCCGTTTTAACGTATGGCTGTTATTCCTCATCGGTATCCCCGCACAGATTATTGTCATTTTGTGGGCCGGTATTCGCACAGGCAAGTAAAAAAAAGCAGCACTTTGGAAATCCAATGAAGTAGTCAATAGTTAGTAGACACAAAAAAGGAAAGAATTAAGCTGCCAGTTCAAGCCTGTATTGGACTGGCGGTTTTCTTTTGAGTTTTCGAACAGGACGTATGTAATTGAAATAGTAAACGGTATCGGCTACAACTTTTTGAATGTCATCACACTTCCAATATTGGAAGTGTGATGACATAACATCCTTGAATCGTCCGAAGAAAGATTCCATAACAGCGTTGTCATGTGGAGTTCCTGCTCTTGACATACTTTGAATTGTATTGTAAGATTTAAGTAGGTTGCAATAACCTGCGGATGAGTACTGGACACCTTGATCGCTGTGCAAAAGGATAGGGGTGCCGGTACTTTTTGCTTTTTCAAGGATTCGTTTGGCGGGTTTCATCACAAGTAGGTTGTCGAAAATATCGCTCAATTCCCAGTCCACAATCTCATTGTTGAACAGATCCAAATAGCATGCGAAATAATACCATTTGCCTTTGTTTTTGATGTAAGTAACATCTGTAACTAACTTTTGCATAGGTTTTTCTGAGTGAAAATCACGATTAAGAACATTGGAGAATCTGTTGTGTTCGGCACCGATAGGTGTCGGACTTTTTTGTTTCCTAACGAACCCTTTAATTCCTAACCGTTGCATAGATTTAAGCACGGAAATATCCGAAACCACCCAACCGTATTCATTTAGCAGGGTATCTGCAATGCTTCTGTATCCCTGTGAGGGATAATGAGAATGGACATCTGCAACATAATAATCCAGTTGCTGTTGTTGCTGTTTGTAACGATTTGAAGTTCCTTTTCGTTTCAGCCATTTGTAATAGCCGGAACGAGACACCTCGTACACATCGCACAATTCCTTTACCGAGTGGTGCTCGCTGTCCCGCTCAATGCAAGCGTAGATTTGTTGGATCACTTTCTTTTGGCATCGCCCCTTTCGAGTTCTATGGATTTTTTTAGTCGTACAATTTCCCCGTCTTTCTTTAACAATTCGCGCTCTAACAGAGCGATTTTGTATTCCAGTTGTTCTGTTGGAGTTAGTTCTTTTCTACGTTCATATTTCGCCAGTGGATTACCCGGTTTGCGCTTGTTAACAAGCGCATCTTCTCCCTTCTCTAAATATTGCTTGGTCCATTTGTAAATTTGTGCATTGTATATCCCGGTTTCTCGTTCAAGTGCCCTTAAGGATTCGCCTGCCAAGTTGCGCTTTACTAATGCCAACTTTTCTTCTTTACTGTGACTAATATTTGTTCCGCCTTTTGGTCTTCCCATTACAATCACTCCCTTTCTTTTATTCTAACATAAAAAGTGATGGTAGACACTTTTTTGTGTCTACCATCACTATACCACTTCA
>JAZNXY010000133.1:0-1672 GCA_045594105.1 Acutalibacteraceae bacterium
GCCAACCTGCATATTTTTGCTGCCCTCCACCGAAATGGTGGCGTTTTTATCAGCCGTCTCCGCACTGACGGTCAGCACGGTCACATTATGCGGAATCACAATATTGTACGAGGTGACATTTGCAGAAAACGCAGGGGATAATGAGCCGCTGGAAATATACAGCGCAGTTAAATCTGCATTGCCCGACAAGGACGGGTTTTGCACGTTAATCGTCACACTGCCGGAAGGCGTACCGATGACGGTTCCGTAATCATCATCCTTATACACAGTGGTTGTCGCTGACACCTTACCGCTTCTGGCGGCTTTTGTCTTAAAGGTTAACTTTACCGCGCCGGTCTTGCTTACGGTCGTGCCTTTCACATACCAAGAAACATTTAACACCCCGGCACCACCTGCGACATCCCCGTCAGATGATACATATTCCAAAACACTGTTGTCATACTGCACCGTTGCGTCAAATGAACCCATTTCCACATCGGCAGAACACGCTATTGTCACAGTTACCGTTTGACCTACAGTGGTTGAGGTTGTGCTGGCTTTTACCGATACGCTCGCGCTCGCGGCATATACCAAAGGAGTCGATGAAATCAGTAACAGGCAAGCCAAACATACCGCTATAATTCTTTTCATGTTCAAATCTCCTTATATCACTACAGAGGAAATCCCGAGTATTTGTTTTTGAGTAATCCTCAAATCGTTTGAGGCGACCTTACCGTCTTTGTTACTGTCTGCGGCGGCAAGATAAGCACCCGAAATTTTCGAGATACCCAAAATGTGCTTTTGCGCTATACGCAGGTCATTAGAAGCAACGGTACCGTCACCGTTGGTATCACCGTAAACGACCACGGGATAAGAGGCGTATACAGTGCCGCCCGCCATGATTCTAACAATATTCCCTGTGCCGACGTTACCCGTTATCGTCGCACCCGCGGTATTAACAAGGGTAGCCGTGCCGTTGTTAACGGGGATGGCTTTTAAGAAATCCGCGGCAGAGGTGTTCGGTTTTACGCCTGTGATGTTTGTGCCCACTTTGTACGACGTGTTGCCGATGGTGGGGGCGGCACCGCCGCCCGGGCGGTTTACGGTTATCGTGTAAGTCCGAACAAGACCGCTCGGTGCGGTCACCTTTACGGAAACAACCGTACTGTTGCCCGACAAAGCAATCTTGCCTGCGCCCAACACAGAGGCACCGCTGTCACTCTTGGTAGCATTCACCGTGATGTGTGTTACTTCTTTGGGTATCGTGACGGTATATTCGGTGGTATACCGCGAAAAAGTGGGTGTCAGCGAATATCCTGCGACCGACAAAGCGGTTAATGTGTTATCGTTGTTCTTATCTGACTGTGGTGCCAATTGCGCGGTGGCAGGCATATTCAGATACACGGGGATGCTGAACACCATCGCACCTTTCAGCACCTCATCGGTATACGCTTTTTTCATAATGGTGGATTCGGCTTTGGCGGCGGTCACGTTGGTCATATATTCCCATTCGTACAAACCGTTACCACCGTCTACCACATCAAACTTTTGTAAATACAACGTGTTTTGACCTTTTATAATATATCCTTGTGCAAGTTGGTCCGCACCGCCTTGGATGGATTTCTTCGGCGTGTCCCACCCTCTTTTTTTGACGTGATTGGCACCGTTTTGAAGTCGGATCGTAGCCATGTCG
>JAZNXY010000134.1:0-4237 GCA_045594105.1 Acutalibacteraceae bacterium
GGCTCTTATCGTGTGGCATTACGGCAATTACGGTGCGGAAAGTCTGACGCATTATCCCGGTGTGGCGGGAGTGCGTTATGAGGTATATGCGGATGAAACGCTGTTGACCTTTTCTGGTGAAAACGTTCTGTCTCGCTTGAGCCCAACCTATATGAACGGGCGTAATAAGCGTATTACCGAGCAATTGGGTTTGGGCTTTGGTTACGATGCCACCAAAGAGGACAACTGGAAAGATGGTGAACTTGACGGTTTTACAGGCAGTACGGTGGTACCGCTTGACATCCCGTTGTACGAACGCCCTGTTAAAAAACTGAACGTATTGGAAAGATGTCCGTCTACATTGGTAAAGGCAGGAGATAACTATGCCTTGTATGACTTGGGGCGCGAAGAAGTGGGTTATCTCACTTTCAAGGTAAAAAGTGCCGCTCCCCAGACCGTTAAAGTTTGCTACGGTGAACATATTGCAGATGGCTGTGTGCGCTGGTCAATTGACGGGCGTGATTTCAGTTTTGATATCACTATCCCCGCAGGGGAGACCACCTACACTAACTACTTCAGACGCCTGGGTTTGCGGTATTTGGAAGTGCATTCTACAGCACCTATTGAAATTACGTATATATCGGTATTGCCGACTATGTACCCGCTGCAGAAAGCCGAAAAGAAATTTGACGACCCGCTTATGCAAACAATCTATGACGTCAGCGTGCGCACTTTGGAATTATGTATGCACGACCACTATGAAGACTGCCCTTGGCGTGAACAGGGACTTTATACGATGGATAGCCGTAACCAAATGCTTTGCGGGTATCAGGCGTTTCATGAGTTTGCTTTTGCACGCGCATCGCTTTTACTCATCAGCAAAGATAACCGCAAAGACGGTTTATTGTCTATCTGTGCTCCCAGCAATATGAATTTAACCATTCCGTCGTTTTCTTTGCATTATTTCACACAGGTTTACGAGTACTTACAGTACAGCGGTGATATGACCTTGTTGGACGAGATTTATCCGAAGCTGGTATCGGTAATGAACGCGTTTGTCGCTCGTATGCAGGACGGTCTTGTTCCTGCGTTTGAAGAATGGTATCACTGGAACTTTTACGAGTGGTCTGAAGGTATGTCGGGTGGCCGTGGTACGGGTGGTAAAGTTGTGTGGGATGCCGCTTTGAATATGCTGTTCTCGCTGGCATTGCAGAATTTCCAGAAAATCTGTGATATGGCGGGTATCCCTGCTGAATATTCCAACATAGCACAGATGGTAAACCAAAAAATCAATGAACGGTTTTATGATTCCGATGCGGGCGTGTATATCAACACGGCCGGCCGTGACGCAAAAAGCGAACTGGTGAATAGTTTGGCTGTTTTATGCGGCGCGGCAACGGGAAACACAGCAAAAAATATATGTGAAATGCTTGTTGGTCCCCATGAGCTGACCCCTACTTCACTGAGTATGGTGTGCTTTAAATATGATGCGTTACTCGCTGTGGATAAAGAGCGGTACGCACCGTATATTTTGGGGGATATCAAAGTGAAATATAAAAAGATGCTGGATGCAGGTGCAACCAGCTTTTGGGAAACCGAAAAAGGCGAAGCGGACTTTTCCAATGCGGGCAGTCTTTGCCACGGTTGGAGTGCGATGCCTGTTTATTATTTGTGTATTTTGAAAGCATAGAAGAAACTGAAAAAAACTTTTTTCTTGCGTTTCTATTGTCATAAGGAGAGACGACTGTGAATATCAATGCCGATAGTATAAAAATCAAAGACTTTCCTGCGTATCTGGGAAGCAGAGTGACCGTGAAAGCCGGCAGGGACGGCATGGTGTTTTACGTCATTGAAGATGTGTCTTTGACCCAATTCGCCGCTTTCCTCTCTTCTGTCGAGGCGGCAGGCTGGAGAAAATATGCCGAAAACAATGCCGGTGGCAATCTGTTCGTTACGTACACATTGGGAGATCACAGTGTTCATATGTACTACTTACCCAATGTCAATCGTGTGCATATTATCGATATGCCTTTAGGGGCGGCACTGCCTTCTACCGAAAAGGCGGCCTATACCAAACTCTGTGAGCCGTTATTTACGCAGATACAGTTAAAATATGATGCTGCAAGCGAAGGCGATTCGTATCTTCTGCGTTTGTCCGATGGTAGATTTATCGTCGTTGACGGTGGTATGGACGAAGCGGACTATTATGAGAGCAATCACCTGTATGCGTTGATGCAGGACCAGAATGTGTTGGATAAGGTGACGATTGCTGCGTGGATTATTACCCACGCACATGCAGATCACCACGGCACAGCAGGCGAACTGCTCGGGCGTTATGATACGGACGATCTCTCCGTTGAACAGATTGTATTCAATTATCCGTCGGAAGACGATATGATTTCTATGAACACAAGTCCCACCGACACACGGTATCTGACCTTTTTAGATAGCGTGCAGAAATGGGTGGATAGGGGCACGCAGCGTGTTACCTGTTATACCGGGCAGGTATTCCATTATGCAGATGCAAAAATCGAATTTTTGCACACCTATGAGGCGTTTGCCCCCGGCGTGCTGGATGGTGCGGATATTAACAATACCAGCGCGGTTTTTACTATCGAGATTGCAGACCAGAAGATTATGATGCTTGGTGATATGCACCATTTGGGTAGTGACTCGTTAGTGGAATTATATGGTACATATCTCAAATCCGATATAATGAAATTGGCTCACCACGGCTATCCCGGTGGTACGTATGAGCTGTACAGTTTGATTGATCCCATTACTGTATTTAACTCTACTATTCTATATTGCCCCTTGAAATATTACAGCGAGTTCCGCTATTTTCAGAAAGACACCACCCGTGGTGGTCAAGCATACTGGTGGTTGTATGACGATAAGGAACACCCTGCTTATGCATATATCAGTAGCAGCAATCACGTGAAAGAAGTTATTACTTCCGCCTTCAAGGAGGTGACCGTGTCTTTACCGTACACGCCTGTGGACGGCTGTGAATATTTTGCCAACCGCCAGAACAATGGGTATACGGGTGAAGAACCTGCGAAAACCGAAGCGGCGATACCTGCACCGTACTTAGATGTGCTTGTTAAAGCACAAGGCAAAACCGCAAACCGTGTGTGTTATAAAGGGGTAGCATACACGGTGGATGGCATCCGTGTGAAAAAAGGGGATGCGGCAGGGACTTTGGTAGCATCGATTGATGACCTGCCCGCTTTGGTGGCAGGCGGTATGTCTCTTGAATTGCTCGTGGCAGTTGATGAACTGCCCGAGCGACCCGAGTCGGCAAGATATGAGATGTTTGGAAACGATGATATTGGACTGACCCTTGAAAATCCCACGCTGAATGTGAATTTGACGGTGGGGGATACCAAAGTGCTGGGCAGTACCGGTTTGGATAGACGGTACTGGACGGGCAGCATCGTGGGTGGAAGCGTCTTGAATCACATTGTCGGCACGTACAATCCGGATGGCACGATGTGTGTTTACCAAAACGGCATTTTGGTGGCTAAGACAACGTGTAATGGTGATTTTGCTATTAAAAACAACTTGCTGACTATCGGCTCGACGGCTTTTAGCGGTCTCTCGGCTTACACAGTACTTGGCGCGCGTGTATACGATACGTGCCTTGATGCTGAGCAAGTTGCGGCAACCTATTGGGATGCAGTTGAAATGGTGACAGCGACGGTTGACAGGTGCTCATAAAATGTTGCTGATATTTTTAATAGGTACGTTTTAAATGTATTTCAATATAAGCAAAAGAAAGAGGAGATAAGTATGAAGAAAGCAAAAATTCTAAAACGTGCTGGTGCGGTTATGCTCACGCTGGCGATGCTCGTTGGAATGCTGTCCGTTATGGGCGCTGTTTGCTTTGATGTATCTGCCGAAGAGGTCACGAAGTTTACAGCAAACTTCCAAGCGGGATTGGATCGTAGTGATCTGGTCTGGCAAAACAACCAAAGCGCCAATGACCAGGTCCTTTTGAGCGACCCCACTGTTGAGGGCGCTACGGATGCGGTAAAAGCATCTCATGATTGGTTGAGCGCTCGTTTCAATTCGTATATGAATTTCCATAACTATGGGCAGCGCTCCTACTTTGGTCAGAATTGTGAGAATAATTGCTATTTCACGTATGGTCAGAGGGCCAATAGGGTGTCCGGTCGTGCTCTTGTGTTTCAGAACGCAGAGTCGGGCGGTGAGGTGTTCTGGTCCATCAATACGTTGGTTCCCAAACACAATGGCG
>JAZNXY010000135.1:0-12647 GCA_045594105.1 Acutalibacteraceae bacterium
GACGGCACCGTTGTTTACAGCGATCCCGTAAACTACTGCTATAGCGATTTTGCAGGTTAATAAGGGGGGAGAAAAACAATGAAATATGTTGCTCCCGAAATGGAAATTGTAGCAATTGGTGTTGATACCGCCCTTGCAAACGACACCGAAGTCGATTTCGATATGGGCGATTTCTTATCCAAAAACTCGACGCCCAAATAAAAGCGTAAAAAACCGCCCCGTGGAAACACGGGGCGGTTTTTTGTATGCGAAAACCACGCGATAGTCGCGTGGCTGGATAGAGCTTTAGCGATGAAAAAGCTCGCCGCAGCGAAGGCCCCCTTGTGTAAAGGGGGGCTGGCTCCGCGTAAGCGGAGACTGGGGGATTGTTATTGATATAAGAAAGTGTTTCTATGCATTTAACAATCCCTCCGACCTCGTCGGCATTGCCCCCTCGGCCACCTCCATTTACACAAGGGGGCTTTTGTTAGGCACTACATCAACCCATTTATGGGTAACTGGTAATCGATGCGTGGCTGGCAGGCCAATAAAAAGCGTACTTGTGCGCCGCCAGTAGCGCATAGGGCTGTGCCCGGAAAGGAAATACCCCCCGCTATGCGGGGGGATTTTTATTCTTTTGCGGGACTTGCGTAATTAGGTGCTTTTTGTGGAATAATACGGCAAATTTGTCCCCTCAGGGATGAAATTTTATATTATAATGGATGTAGTAAGCGGAACCTACTTTGCCGAGTGGGTTTTGTAATTATATTCGTTGGTAGCCGCGTCTCTCTCTCCGATAAGCATATTCTTGGATGCTTATTGCTAATGCGGTACCATAATACTGTGGCCTCCCCTTGAAAAAGAGGAGGCCACGCAAGTTTATAATGGAGATACACCAAAAGGTGATTAAAACCAATTTTAAGTGCAGACTGACATTGCTTTCCCGGCGGTGTCAGTTTTATTTTTTTACTAAAAGGAGAGTAAACACATTGTGTATTATATATAAAACAGCAGAAAATACCCCCCCTGCACTTAAAAGGTCAAACTTAGCGAATAAAAAGTTGGTTTTGTGTCACTTTCATCAAGAAAGAGATGTTAAAATAAAATTGCGGTGTTGTATGTTTTTATACGCAAATGGAAGAAAGGGGAAAAGAATTATGCGGGTTAAAAGAATACGAAAAAAAGTAGTTGCGTTATTAGCCACTGTGTCCTTGCTCATCGGTATGGTGTCGGTGTGCAGCACACTGCTGACAACATTGGCTGTGGAAAGTGAACAGCCCACACGTTTTGTTGCAGACTTTTCGGAATTAAAAGGCATTTTAGATGCCAACAGTGTGGGCTGGAATCAGGGTGATTCCTATGACACTGCCTACACGCCCATCAGCGACACCACCTCGGTGGATGGACAGCTGAATACGTGGATGCGTGAGAAATTCGCATCCAAAACCGCACATTTTTATAGTTCTACTCGTGCGTGGTTTGCCCAGCATTCCAATGAAATCAGTGATTTGGAAACAGCGGTTAACTGGAGAAACTATGCGTCTTTTGACGTAGGTAACGCCGGCTCTTTGCGCTACAAACTGGGCGGCGGTGCCACCGTTGGTCAGATGTTGCGCCGTGTGGATAACCTGATTCCGCAGTACAACGGTACCGCTGTCAAGTTAAAGAACTTTGAAGCGAAATTGACCTTGAAAATCGGTTTGCCGAGCTTTAAAGGCGGCTTCCTGTTCAGCTTCCATGAAGATGAAGCGGGCTCGATGCGTATGCGTTCCGACGGTGTGTATAACGGATACAGATATTACGTAACCGGCAGCACTCTGGTCATCGGTAACGGTATGGGTAACACCATGACGCCCGGTAAAGACGGTTGGGTGTTCTATAACAACCAAGATCAGATCAGTGCCACGACCGTAGATGAGAACATTATTACCAACAATACTACTGCGGCGGGTTATGAACTGAAATTAGCCGATTTGGGCGGCAAGGCTACTTACGAACGCTTTGACAGAACCTTGAACGACCAAAACTATACGCTTACCGTCAGAGTGGTAAACGGCACTGCGACCTTCACGTTGGAAAGCGCAGACGGCGCGTTTAAGAAAACGATGACCTCCGCTTGTGATACCACCGACGGTTATCTTTCCTTTGGTGTTTCCAACCGTGACACCAATTTCTATGCATTGGAAATCACCGAACTGGATGATAACGGCGATGCGGTTGATTATGGTACGTACCATAGCGGCGGCAAGGCGGTAGAAATCTTTGAAGCCGACTTTACCGACGTACCCGACGCACATTACGTAGATAATAAATATTTGTACAATACTAACCATGATCACACAACGGGTACCAGCACAGGCTTGACTACTGAAAATAACGCCTCCACCGTTTCGGCTGTGGGTGCGTTTACTTCGGGTAAAGACTACACGGTAGACGTGAGAGACAAAGCGCTCGTCGACTACTTAGAGAGCAAGTTCGATTTCTATACTTACGGCTATAACGGCGGCGGTACGCTCCCGATGTGGAATGCTGCGGGTTATGTTGTGGATGCAGATGGTAACCCCTTAGGCGCCGGCTTTACGAATTCCGGATATAATCCCGCAACAGGTGAAACCGCCAGTGGCTATTTGCCCGGCTCCGGTCAGGGTGGCCACGGCAGTAACGGTATGTATCCCACGATGGTGCTTAGCGAGAACAAATGGTTGCACATTGCAAAGGACATTGATGGCAATTCGAAGGACCCGTTTGACGTTGTATACTCTTATGCATTGAATGATGCCAACGGCGATAAAGCGGTCTTGAAGAACTTCAAACTTGATTTGGATTTCAAATTGACCACCGCTTCTGCTACCAATTTCCCGCAGAACCAGTCTCCCGTGTTCGTAAAATTCGGCGGATATAATAGTGTGCAGCACGGCGATACCGACGGTGCGATGTTCTCCATTTCGTGCAACGGCGAGTATTTCTTGGATGATTTGAACACGGTCGTAAACGGTTCTACTTTCACCGCGACGAAGGATACGGATAATGCACCGTATTATACCGAAACCGCAGATGTGGCTATTCGCGAAGCACACCTTACTTTGACTGTCAAAAACGGAACGGTTAATGCGGTTGTCACCTTGGCAGACGGCACGAAAGTGCTTGACGTCGCGAAGAATGACATTGCTATTCAAAACGGTCTTATCTACATCGGCACCACCTATGCGGGCATCAAACACGGCTTGCCCTATTTCGGCGCTGTGAAGGTTGTTCGTTTGGATGATAACGGCAATCCTATCGACTTTACCGACGGCGACAAAGACACCTTTGATGCTTCTTTTGCGGGCCTTACTGATGTTGTGGATGGCAATTACTATCGCAATCTCGGCACCAAAGGCAACGCTATTATGACCGGTAAATCCACTCCTTGGATGTCTAACAAGACGGCTGTAGGCGGCGGCTATGCATTTAGCGGCGATGATACGAACGTTGTGAACTATCTCAACGAGAAATTCGAATTCTATCATACCGACCTTACCGGCAAAGTACACGAAATGCCTACGTCCTATACCACCACGGAAGAATTACAGGCGGATCAATGGGCGCCTACGGCGGGTAGATGGATCTTGTTTAACGGCAACCGTTTACGTGCATCTTTGGGTGCTGCAAGCGACGAACTGTTCCGCAAATCGCTCACCGTTGTGCCGAAAATAAAGGGCGAAGCCGTTTATGCCGCTGACTTTGAAATGGAATTCGACTATTCCATTGAAAGTGTCAGAAACGGTATTTACTACCCCGGCGGCGTGGCGCTTACTTTCCGCTCACCTGAAAAGGCGAAAACCACCACTTCGGCAGGAGGATATGCGGATGCGGTAACGCTGGTGTTCACACGCGAAAGGATGGTTCTGTATGATAACGTGGCACCTGACTACAAATATGACGATGTGCAGGCAGATGAAGGCGCTTTGTTATGGAACAACAGCAACACAAACGTCGGTGCTGCCAGAGTGAAAATCAACGTAGTCGGGAATACGATGTCTTTGAAAGTAACTTCTGCTGACGGCACTACGGAATTGTATTCCAACGACAACATTACGCTGTCCCGTCTGTATGCAGGATACGTATATTTGACGGCGCTGAACAGCGATGTGGCTCTGGGCGACATTGCGGTGAAACCGCTGTACGCGGAAAACTATTTGGCAGTTCCCACTAACCTGCTTGTGCAGAATGGTACTGTTTTCGGTTTGGATTCACGATATACATACGAATATAAGAAGCAGAATGCGGCTGAGTGGACTGCTGTTCCTCTTGGCAGCACCGAAATCGCCGGCTTGAAGACCGATGCAATATATGAAGTGCGTCTCGCGGCCAACCAAAGCCACGCCGCAGGTGCAGCAGTGGTGGTGCAACTGAGTTCCTATGACCTTGAAAACACGGTGCAATACAACTTTGAAGAAGGCACACAGTTGGATGCTTTCGATACGTGGTTTGTACCGACTATCCACTACAATAATGCGGCAATCGAAACGACGGGTACCTCTAATACCAACTGGTACATAGAGAACGGCAAACTCCGTTACAAAACTTCCGCTTTGAATAATGAGCCTGCCGCCTATAAAAGCGGTGTGCAGCTGAACGGACAGAACTGGCTGTGCAGTTACGCTTCCGCTTATAACTCCAATATGGGTATAGCCGTACTGAAAACAAAGCAATATAAAAACTTTATTTTGGATTTTGATTTTACAGGCAGTCCGTATTGGACAACCGTCGGTTTTGGCGCCGACAATACCTCTGACGGCGTGTTTTGGACCACTCAAAAAGGCGGCTATAACTTGTTCTTGGAATACGATGGCGGAAAAGGCGCAAGCGATTTTCATTATATGACAGCCGATGGTCTGAAATCCGAACGTGCTGTCGGTGCCTTTGAGTACAATGCATCGGGTTCGCACCATATGCGTGTTATCGTAACCGATAATACAGCGTATATGTCGGTGGATGATCAGCCCACTTGGGTTGTGGATATTCCCTCGTCGTATGACGGCGGATATATCTTCTTTGCTTTGAATAACACAACCACCACTATCGACAACGTGCAGGTCGTGGATTTGGATGTTAAAGAAATTGTTATTACCGAATTGGTAAAATCGGCTGAAACAGCGGAAATTGACCGTGCGGCGGGTGAATCTTTGCAACTTTTCGAAACGGTATATGGGTTGACCGCTGATGGTTATCAGTATCCGTTATTGGTGGATTTTGAAAGCGACGACTATCGTTCGTATATAAACGGCACTTTCGCCTTGAATATGAAGCTGAAGTCGCTAAAAAACATCTCTTTCTCCGATGATTTTGATGGGGTGTTTTCGGTTGTTAATAAGGTGGATTACGATACGAGTACTTCCAGAAAATACTATTTTGACCACCCCAATGATTTCAAGGATTTCGGCGGATATTATTCCCAACCGACAACGTCAGACGGATATTGGTCTAATGCCAACGACACGGGTTCTACTACGGAGAAAAACCGCAAATGGTCTGCCTATGACGGTGATTTAGTATCGATAGACCCCACGCAAAAATGGGAAATCAATAAAGGGTCTGCATCGGTAAATTACATTGAGGATAACGGCGGTGCCAGCACGGTAGCGCGTATGCGAAATCTGTCTACGCTGATATACAAAGGGCATACACTCACCAATTTCCGTATGGAATATGACGTCAAAAAAGGCAGTACTTGGTGGTATAATTATGCGCTTATCGGCGTGCAAGATCCTACAAAATATGTGTACAAATTGAATAAAACCAGCGATTCCTTGTCTACGGGCGAGAATGCCGGCACTGTGAAGCACGACGCAACCAAGGATGCAGGTGTTTATGCATTCTTGGAACAGGAAGGTTACTTTAATATTTTTGGTAATACTGCAGATGGTAATAGCGATCGCGTAGATGCTGATGCTGTGACTGTAGATGGCAACGCATATGAGTTTATCGCCAATTATGACAGAGATGCATGGCATCACATTACCATTGAAGTGGTAAACGGTGTTATGAAATGGACGGTTGACGACTCGTTTGCGATGTATTACGAATTGGATTATGACGCATACGGTGGGTACGTCGGTTTCGGCAGTTATGCTACAGGCAGTCAGTTCGATAATTTCCAGATTACCGCGCTGAATGCCAGCGGCGAAGCGGTAGATATATCTACTGCTGAACAAGGCGGTGCCAAACAAAAAGAAAGCATCACAAAACCCAACGCATGGGTACCCAGCTTCCAATTCAGCTGGAACTAACGACCTGAATCCATCAGAAAGGAAAGTGAAGCATTTATGAAACGAAAGGTTTCTAAAATTCTTGCAACAATGTGTTGTGTTTCCATACTGCTCTCGGTATTTAGCTTTTTTGCTTCGGCGCATACGTTTAATACGGATGAGTTATATGCACCACACGGCGAGGAACCGGTGGTTGAGAATTATAAATGGGAAACAATAGATAAGGTTGTTAGTGTTCAACAGACCGAAAACTATTTCATTATGCATACCGAAACAGAAAATCACGCTGAAGATTTGTATCTCTCGTTTCCTGTGGCGGCGGGTGGTTTCCGTATCCAATCCAAACATGAGTACCAGGAAGAACTGGAAGTAAGTAACGTTGGATTGTTTGAGCCCGTCGTTGCTGATATTACATATGTGAATGCAGACAATGCCGTGGTGATGAAAAGCACCGATGACACCATTGTGAAATACATCCAAAACGGCACCGATTTCCAGTTGGATATCTACAACGGTACAAAACTGATTACGCGTATTGAAAACGGGCAGATTCACTTCGGTTACAGCACGAAAGTGCTCAACAAAGATGAAATTGTGGCCACCATGGTAGAAATGCCGATGGATTATGAGAACGAAGCCATTTATAACGGTAGCCAGCGGTACTGTGACGTCAATGTGGTGGGTGAACATTTTTCGCTCACCAACAATGACTGCTACTCTGCTGAGGATTACGCCTATGGTAACATTCCGTTGTTTCATTCTAATACCGGGTATTCTTTATGGTTTAATATGACCTATCCCGGTGAAGCAAATTTCGGTTGTGACCAAGATGACACGGTCAGTAAAGAAAAGTATAGCATTACCTTCTATGGTGATAAGCTGGATT
This sequence comes from Acutalibacteraceae bacterium, assembly GCA_045594105.1. GTDB lineage: Bacteria > Bacillota > Clostridia > Oscillospirales > Acutalibacteraceae > URNF01. The sequence goes on from JAZNXY010000135.1 coordinate 7,117, forward strand.
TCTTTATATGGACGGGCGAACCGCTCGAAAATCTGAAGAAATACACGAGAATTACCGGCACTTCCGGTATGACCGAAGAGTGGACCTTCGGTTTCTGGACGGGCGCTACCGGCGCTGTGTGGAAAGACGGCGGTGCATACGCGAATATGACCGCTATCATGAATGGGTATCAAAGCCGCTATGGCTTTTACCCCGAAGCTATTTACAGCGAGGGCGCTTTTAACGACGAACAGAGTGCGTCATATCTTGAAAGCATCAACGTACGTAGTTTGGACTGGGTATGGGCCCAAAGCAGAGATTTTTCTACGTATCTGAATGGCGTTTCTAAATTGCCGTCTAAGAAAAATGGTTCTACGGGTTGGCCGCTACCGTTCAATAGCTTGGGGTTAAAGCTTGGCAACTTCTATGTGAATGTTAATTCGCAGTACGCAGATTGCAGTAACCCGTCTATGGTCACCTATCTCACCAACTATTTTACCTCCAAGTGGAACGCAGGCGTAGCGGGAGCGATGTTGGACATGAACGAATCTATGTCCTTCGTCGGTACCTGTTTTAATGGCCTTTCCAGTATGGAAATGCATAACTTTAATTCTTACTATTATGCCAAATACGGAAGAGAAGCTTGGGAAGCTAATTATCCCGGCTTAAAAAACGATTATGTCTTATTCCAGCGATCTGCTGCACCCGGTACACAGTATTATGTGTCCGGCTTCCAAGGCGATCAGAGATCGACTTGGGCAGGATATAAAGCAGCTGTCCGCGATATGATTTCGCGTAGCGCGGGCGGTTTTAACCTGTTTGGCGCTGACCTTGGTGGTCTTGGCGGCACGCCTTCCAACGATTTGTGGAATCGATGGGTGGTGTTGTCGGTGTTCCAGCCATATATGCGGCAACACGGTAATGTCATTCATCAACCGTGGAACTACGGCACAGTCGCTGAAAAGAATTTTGGTAAACTCTACTATCTGCGCAAAAATATCGTGCCGAGTATTATGTCTGCGGCGGTTGAGGCCAATAGAACGGCGAATCCTATTGTCAAAGGTATGATGATGGCGTACCCCCAAGACCGTTCGCTGAAAGATGTGAATTATCAGTATCTGTTCTGTGACGATTACCTCGTGTGTGCGGTAACCGAAGAAGCCAGATATTATTTGGACGTCACCCTTCCTGCGGGCAACACATGGTACAATCTGTTTAGTTACGAAGCACTTGCAGGTCGTACGAATAGCTACCGTGTGGAAGCGCCTAACAATTGGATGCCCGTTTACCTGAAAGACGGCTCGGTGAAGGCCATCAACCTGCCCGAAAGTAAAACGCTGATGGACAATATGCCCAATACGGCAACCGAGTACCCTTCCTTGCTCATCACCCCGCCCGATGCGGGTAATGGTCGGCAGTCGGTCATCTATAATAAGGATGGACAGTCGGACGATTTCCGCACTTTCGATTACAACACGGAGGTGTATGAGAACACGCCTGTGGATGACGCTACCTTTACGGTTACCAATCGGGAAGGATCTGATCGTCAGACGGTATTGGCTTTGGGCGTGGTTGCATACGAAGTGTCGGTTGACGGCACGAAACTGTCTGCTGTGGCTGATAAAGCGAATTTAAGCGGTACTAACTACGGGTATTATGTGGATGCAGACGGCTTGACCACCATCTATCTGCCGACAGGTTGGAAAGAACTGAAAGTGGTAAAAGGCAATTCCATGTATAGTAAACTGTCCATCAGTTCAGTCAAATGGTCAACGGACACATGGACACAGTTGTATGACGAAGACCTTTCAACGGTTGTTGGTAATATTAATGCCGGCACGCAATTCACCATAGATCTTGGTAGTTCCCAACGGATTGGTCGAGTTGTATTGAAGTGGCTTGCCAACTATTCAACCGAATATACGATTGCGGTGAGAAAATATTCGATCGGGTCCTATTCCGATGTCAAAACAGTGACCGATGGTGACGGCGGTTTGGATGTATTGGATATTTCCGCTGAAGGTCGTTATATACGCGTTACGATAAACTCATCGGGAATTTCTGCACTGACAGAAGTGGAAGTGTATGCGCCCGTCGCAACCACCGTCACCAAAGCGGATGCGGGCACTGCTACCTGTACGAACGGGCACAACTATAACGATGGGGATATCTGTGCAAGTTGTGGCTATGTTCGTACTGCCGTTTTGGAATCGGTTACAGACGGTCACTATGCCGCCTCGGTACGTAATGAGGATAACAAGGAAGTAAGGGCAGGCACACTTCTGTTTACCAATATGAGAGGTGAAGTGGCAGTGCCTGTACGTATTGGTTTTAGACAAACGCTCGACAGCACGGCGGGATATACCGTACCGGATGGTTTTAATGACGAAGGTATTGAAGTGACTTACGAAACCATTTCTCCCACATTGGAAAATCCTAATATCGGTCACCTGGGCAACTCCTTTAACAGCACGCTGGGCGGTTTGCGCTTTGTTAGCCGCTTTACGTACGTTACGGAAAGCGAAACCGAGTATTTGTTGCTTGATGGTAAAAAATACGAGGTTGTGGATTATGGCATGCTGATGAGTTCGAGACCCGGTTTGGATACTACGTCTGACAGAATGACCGACGAACAAGCCATGGTTATCAGCACTTCAAACAGCTATGTCAAGAAACTCAGCGTAAAAGAAGCAAACCGTTTTTTTGACAAGTGTGATGCACATATCGATATGGCAGTTACAGTGACAGGCCTCCACAAAGTGCAGGGGTATATAAATCCTGAACAGATTGATTTATGCTCACGTGCGTATGTAACCATCAAAGGGGAAAACGGTGCAACGGTACATCTGTATGGTAATGTTGCTGAATGTAGTTTTGCTGATGTAGCAGAATGATAAACTTTTAATATTTCTATGTATCGGTAACCGCAGCTCTCTCTGATAAGCATATTCTTGGATGCTTATTGCTAATGCGGTACCATAATACTGTGGCCTCCTCTTTTTCAAGGGGAGGCCACACAAGGTTTTATCGATAAGAATACATATTGAAAAGAGCGAATATGTTTATCAATTTTTTAATTGTATTCTATATTTTAGTATTTAATGATATTTTATCTGTATGCAGATTCAAATGGATGGGAAGAAAAGAAGAATGTATAAATTAGGGATAGATTTAGGTGGCACCAATATTGTGGCGGGCGTTGTCGATGAAAATTTTCATATACTTGCGCAGGCTGCGACAAAAACAAACGCACCCCGCCCTGCGGATGAAATTGCCGATGATATGGCAAAAATCACATTGGAAGCAATTGAAAAAGCAGGTCTTTCGGTAGATGATATTGAAAGTTTTGGCATAGGGACCCCCGGTGCAGTTGACCCAGAAAACGGTATAATTCTATATGCCAACAACTTGCAGTTTTACAATGTGCCGATTGCAGCGATGATGAAGCAACGTGTCGGCAAGGATTTTTATGTGGAAAATGATGCAAATGCAGCAGCTTATGGCGAATTCCTTGCCGGAGCAGGCAAGAATACCAAGAACTTTATAGCCATAACACTTGGTACAGGTGTCGGCGGTGGCATCATCATTGACGGAAAGATTTATTCCGGTTCTAATCATGCGGGCGGCGAGCTTGGACATACCGTTATTGCCATGGATGGTGAATATTGTACTTGTGGCAGAAATGGCTGTTGGGAAGCGTATGCGTCGGCAACGGCACTGGTACGGCAGTCTAAACAGGCGATGCTTCGGTACCCTGATAGTGTTATGTGGCAATTGTGTGGGGATAATATCCACAACGTGGATGGTCTTACTGCGTTTGATGCCATGCGTAAAGGCGATGAAGCAGGCAAAATGGTAGTAGACAAATATATCGGCTACATCGCTATTGGTATTGCGAATATTATCAATGTCTTCCAACCCGAAAAGTTATGTATTGGTGGCGGTATTTCCAAAGAAGGAAAAACGCTTACCGATCCGATCAACGCATATGTATTAGGCGATGACTATGCACGTTCTATAGACAAGCGTACGGTTATTACGACGGCACAGCTTGGTAACGATGCCGGTATTATTGGCGCCGCATACCTTTCTGATTTGCAGTAACGACTATATCTAAGGAGGATTTGCAGACAGATGATACTGAATAACTGTCGTATAGCAGGTAAGCTTTGGTCAATTGAAATTGAAAACGGGAAAATCGCGGCCATTTCAGAAATGCCTAAAGGAGGCGGCATAGACATTGGGGGAAAACGTGTTATCCCCGGGCTTGTAGACATACATACTCATGGTATGTTGGGATATGATACGATGGATGCGGATTTTGAAGCGTTGTGCCGCGTGTATGCTTCTTATGGCACTACCTCATTTTTGCCGACGACGATGACGATGGGATATGATGATCTGCAGAAGGTAACCGATGCGAAAATCGATTATCCCGGTGCAGAGATTTTGGGATTTCATTTTGAAGGTCCGTATATTGCGGAAACTAAAAAAGGCGCACAGGACGCAAATAACATTAAAAACCCTTGCTTTGAAGATTTGTCACGCTTTAAGAATATTCGTATGATTACCGTGGCTCCTGAAAAAGAGGGGAGCGAGGATTTTATTCGTCGTGCATCAAAAGATATGGTGGTTTCGTTGGGACATACAGACTGTGACTATGAAATCGCATGGAAAGCATTCGAATGGGGTGCCACTTGTCTCACACATACATATAATGCTATGCCGCCGTTTCATCATCGTGCCCCCGGTCCTATTGGTGCTGCATTGATGCGTGATGTGTATGTGCAGGTGATTTGTGATGGTTTTCACGTGGCACCGGCGGTAATGCTTGCAACCTATAAGATGTTTGGTCCTAACCGTATGGTGATGATTAGCGATAGCATTCGTACTGCAGGAATGCCTGACGGTATGTATGAAGCGGGTGGTTTAACTGTTGTAAAGAGAAAGGGCATTACACATGTTGCAGAAAGCGATACGATAGCAGGTAGTTCATCTACTCTTTGGGACTGCGTCCGTACTGCGGTTAGATGTGGTATTCCTTTTGATGATGCGGTTATGATGGCAACTATTACCCCTGCGACGCTGATTGGTGCTAGCAACAAAGGCCGTGTGGCGGTTGGCTGGGATGCCGATTTGCTTGTTATTAATGATAAATTGGAAATAGAAACGGTGTTTTTACGCGGCCGGGAATGGCCTTTTCAATAAACAGCTTGTTACTATATGAAAAGATTGGAGAGAAAATGGTTACGGAGAAGATTTGGCGTGCTGTTAAGCAGTTTGACTTGCAGACGGATGCGAGCGGCTGTAGTCCGTATGGAAATGGGCATATTAACGATACCTTTCTCGTTATATGTCCCGGGGAGGACAATACAACAAAAAGATACATAATGCAGGCGGTCAATACCCGTATTTTTAAGGAACCGATGCAGGTAATCACAAATATAGAAAAGGTTACAGAGTTCTTAAAAACAAAAGTAGATGATCCACGTGGTATTTTACGGATGGTGGCTACGAAAGACGGCAAGAAGTGCTATTTTGACGGTGGCTAC
>JAZNXY010000136.1:0-1632 GCA_045594105.1 Acutalibacteraceae bacterium
GTGTAAACGCCCATCGTCTTATCCGCCATCAGTTGCGGCATAACGTAGATCAGCGGCAACAGCAACACAAACTTGCGCACGATGGCAACGATGATGGAACAGGGCGCGTTGCCGATGGAAACAAAGGTCATCTGGCAGGCGATCTGAATGCCGAAGATGCACAGCACACCGCAGTAAATACGCAGTGCCGTTGCGGTAAAGTCAATGAGCGCCCCATCGGGTGTAAATATGCCTGCAAACATTTGAGGAGCCAGCATAATGGCGCCCCAAATGATAAAGGAATAGGTAAGGCAGGCTACCAGCAACAGCCTGTAGGTCTTCTTGACGCGCTCCACATTTTTGGCGCCGAAGTTGTAGCTCAAAATCGGCTGTGCCCCCTGCGCGATGCCTTGCATGGGGAGCATGGCAAACTGCATCACGCTGGTGAGGATGGTCATCGCGCCCACGGCAATATCGCCGCCGTATTTGAGGAGCGAGGAATTAAAGCAGACCGAAATCACGCTTTCGCTGCTCTGCATAATAAAGGTGGCGGTTCCCAGTGCGATGCAAGGGAAAACGAGCTTTCCGTCAATGGGAAGATTCTGTTTTTTGAGTTTAAGATAGGTCTTTTTTCCGCATAGGAACAAAAGCACCCAAACGCAAGAAATAGCTTGGGACAGGATGGTGGCCAGCGCCGCGCCTTTGACACCCATCTTAAAACCGAAAATGAAAATTGGGTCGAGAATGATATTGCTGACAGCACCGATCAGCACCGTGATCATACTGATTTTGGTGTATCCCTGCGCGGTGATAAAGGCGCCCATACCGAGCGTTAACTGAACAAATACCGTACCGACAGCGTAGATGTTCATATAGTCGTTGGCGTACCCGATGGTGTTTTCGCTGGCGCCGAACATCAAGAGTAAATCTTTGTTCCAAATCAGCAAAACGGCGGTCAGAACGGCGGAGATGATCAGCTGCAGAGAAAAGCAACCGCCCATGATTTTTTCGGCGGAATCGTTATCGCCCTTGCCCATACAGATGGATGCTTTGGGCGCACCGCCGGAGGCGATCAGCGCCGCAAATGCCGAGATGATCATAATGATCGGCATACACACGCCCACACCCGTCAGCGCAAGGCTTCCGTCCCCCGGTATGTGACCGATATAGATGCGGTCAACAATGTTGTACAGCATATTGATAAGCTGGGCCACCACCGTGGGAACCGCCAATTTAAACAGCAGTTTACCGATCGGTGCTGTGCCGAGCATTTCTTTGTTATCGTTCATAATTTCGCTCCGTTAAATCAAAAATGGTGACACATATTATATACCATTTCACCGCAAAATTCAAGCCGTTATCCCACGTTACCGACGCAAAACCTGTGAAAAGGCCGCGGTGCGACCTTTTCGAGGGTTCGGCAACTTAACCACGTCGACAAAAAAGAAAAGGAATGCCGTGATGGCATCCTTTTTCTTTCTGAAGACTAACCCTAATTTCAATACAAATGCACCCCCTTTTGAAGTAAGGGGGTGCAAAGCCTTTATAGGGAGTGCATTTTTTGTCAAGGGGGTGCAAATTGAGTTTAGGGGGTGCAGTATACTGAAAGACGTTCTGCGGGATCACACCCGTCTATCGACAATATCTCAACTT
>JAZNXY010000137.1:0-8782 GCA_045594105.1 Acutalibacteraceae bacterium
CACCGTCAAGCCAACCTGCTGTCTGCTCCGTGATGGCATCCCGTACCTTGTACTTCAAGGTTTGATCCTCCTGTGTATCCGAATTAGCCAATATGTGTAATCGCACCACATCTTTTCGTATCGCATCACACGTCCCTTCAAAGCCACACAATGACAGCACCATACATATAATCAAGCCGCCCGACAGTGCCCGTATCCACCGTTTCATAAAAAAATACCGTCCTTTTCTGTTGTTACCAACAGTATGGACGGTATTTTTTTCCTTTATACAATTTTTGGACCGCCTCGCCACGGACAACACACCACAGCCGTTTCACATTGCGGTGTAATCGCCCGCACGCACGCATCAGCGGATGCTTTATCGGTAAACACACCAACAACCGCCGAGCCGCTACCGGTCATACATGCCCCGACAGCACCTTTTGCCTTCAGTGCATCTATCAAGCTTTGCACCTCGGGGATATTCAGCACTTGGGCAAAGCGGTTATGCATTGCCGCACCAACTGCAGCAACATCCTTTGACACCAATGCCGAAAAGACGTCGTCGGTATGTGTCTGTTCAGGAAATGGCAAGGTGTCAATCGCCGCATACGCTGCTGCGGTGGAAACCCCGCAAAACGGCTTTGCCGCCACAATAAAACAGTCGGCAAGCGGTGTTACCGCCTGTAAATCGGTACCGATGCCGGTTGCCAGCATCGTACCGCCCAGAATACAAAACGGCACGTCTGCACCGATTTTAGCACCCAATTCACATAGTTCTGTCTGCGACAAGCGGTTATCGAACAACGCATTCAAGCCAACCAGCACACCCGCCGCATCCGCACTGCCACCTGCCATACCCGCCTGCATAGGAATGCGTTTATGCAGTGTCACCGCAAAGTGCGGCGGTACACCGATTTTCTCGGTGTAAAGTAAAACAGCTTTCCAGGCAGTATTGTGTTCATCTGCCGTCAAATCGGCACCTTCCACCCGCACTGACAGCTGTTCGGCAGGTGCAATATCAACCGTATCGGTCAAAGAGACCGTTTGCATAATCATTTTTACGGTGTGATACCCATTCGGGAGTCTGCCGGTCACATCCAATGACAGATTGATTTTAGCAGGTGCTTCTACACGCACATTCATTCGTCGGCGTTCTCCTTTTTTCGTATCGGTTGTTTATTTCCGTTTTCATCGACAAAATACGCATTATTAAGCGTCGCACGCAAATCGCCGCGTATGGCGGCAATATAGGCACGGCGAAGTGCTGCCTGTTCCACCTTTTCGTTTTCCGTCAGCATGCTTTCCTTGGCTTTTTTTGCCAATTCATTGATGCGTGCTATCACTTTATCATCCATTGTCTTTCCTCGTTTACGTTGTTAAAATGTATCTGCTGTAAGCATATCCCAAAAGACCGTTATAGTCAACCACATACCAGTCTTCATATCTGCCACGCACCTGTACTGCCGCACCGTTTGGTGCCGTACCGATAATAGTGCCTTCTGCGGAAGGATAATCACGAATATTGAGATTACCGCCCAATGTGCGTACCGTACCTTCCCGAATCGGTATCGGCTCCACAAAGGGTAGGCCGAAATAGGTGGTTACCGATTCCGAAAGATTACGTGCAATGGGTACAATATTTTCTGTAATCCAGTTGGCATCATCCACGTTGTCGTGGTAAGCAATTTCCACCAAAACAGCAGGTGCTCTTGTACGGGTAACCTCCGCAAGCCGTGTCGTTGCCACCGCACGCACTTTATCGGGAATAGGATATATGTCTTTGAAATTATCCGCAATAATAAAGGCCGCACGCTGTCCGTTGGTACTGCCTTGTGCATAATACACATCCGTACCACGTACACGCCCCATATTTGCAGCACCTGCCGCATTGGAGTGCAACGCCAGATGCAGGTCATACGTACCGGCATTGGATTGGTTGATAGAATTGGTCACGGTACCTGCAGGGTCGTTACGGGTAAATGCAATCCCGTTGGCGATAAGATACGGTTCCATGGCATCCGCCACCAGATTCATATAATATTCTTCGCTGCCGCCCGTCACATACAGATTTGCATCCTGCGTAGAAGGGCTTAAAAACAAACTGGGCATACTAACCTCTCCTTTCGCACCAATATATGGTGCGAGGAGCGGTATTTATGCCTCGGTATCCTCGGGAAGTTCTGCCGTCGCACCGTCAAGAACATCACGGGATTCCTGCTCGGTCAAGGTAGCGACCGACGAGAGCTTGCGCTGAATCTGGCGGGTACGTACACCCACCAATTTATCGAGTTCGTTATTGGCTTGCTCCAAACGGGATTGCGCAGCGGCAATGACACTGCCGAACTTGTCAAATTCGGTCTTTACAGCACCGAGCACCTTCCATACTTCGCCCGACCGTTTTTGAATCGCCAGTGTACGGAAGCCCATTTGTAAGCTGTTAAGTATAGCCGCCATGGTTGTCGGTCCTGCGATATTGACGTGGTAATCACGTTGCAAGGTTTCCACCATACCACGCCGCACCACCTCAGCATACAAACCCTCAAAGGGCAGAAACATAATCGCAAACTCTGTGGTGTTCGGCGGGTCAATATACTTATCCCGAATATCCTTGGCGAATTGGCGGATACGGGTTTCAAGCACCTTTCCTGCCGCTTCTACAGCAACGGGATCTGCCGTTTCGTATGCATCCATCAGCTGTGTATACGCATCCGCAGGAAACTTCGCATCAATCGGAAGATATACCGTTTCGCCGCCGCTTCCGGGCATTTTCACCGCATATTCCACACGGTTGGTGCTACCCACCTTGGTGACAGCATTGGTTTCATACTGTTCGGGCGCCAAAATCTCTTCCAAAATAGCACCCAACTGAATCTCGCCTAAAATACCACGTGTTTTCACGTTGGAAAGCACTTTTTTAAGGTCGCCGACACCCGATGCCAACGACTGCATTTCACCAAGCCCCTGATGCACCTGCTCCAGGCGCTCGTTCACCGCTTTGAAGGATTCGGAAATACGTTCATTAAGAGTTTTTTGCAGCTTTTCATCTACCGTTTTCCGCATTTCCTCTAACTGATGGCTGTTCTCTGTTCGAATTTCCACCATACCATCTCTGATAGATTTACGGGTATTCTCCATTGCGGCAAGGTTGGCTTCGTTGGCCTTTGCCTGTGCCGTAAGCAGCATCTCACCCATAGTTTTCATTGAACTCTGCACCGCACGACTGCCTTCCTCACGGCTTTCACGCAATTCTTTGAGCATGTCCTCACGCATTTTTGCAAGCTCTGCTTTACTTTCGGCGTTCGTTGTATCGTTGTTACCGACACGTTTCAACAACATAAGCAGCAGCACCAACACCGCAAGGGACAGCACAGCAACCGCTATCAATACAATTTCTGTAACTCCCATTTATCTTTACGCCTCCTCTTCACCCTGCTTGGCACCCGAAACGTGAATATCATCTGCGGCACGGTCTTGGAACACGGTTTCTTGTTCTTCGTCATCCAAATTCAATAAACGCAACGCTTTACGATCCGCTTCGGGATGTTCTTTATAATACGGGTCGATCATCACCTTTTTCACATACGGGAAGATAGCAAACTGTATCAGCAGTGAACGGAACGCAGGGTACATCAAAATATACAAGAGCAACAGTATCGCCGCCCAAATGCGATAATCCGCCAAAAAAGCAGGTACTGCAAACACGGCAACTATCAACAACAGAATGCCAAAAATGCCCAGATTCACCTTGAAATTATGCAAAGCGAACATAAATGCATTCTTGTACATCTGCTTTATTTTCAAATCAAAAGTAATGGTCATAAACGGAATATAGTAATTCATGAACGTAAATATCAGCATACCGATCACGTTCACCGCCAGCATCAACACATGGGCAGAAGGTGCCTGACTGCCGTCGGTACGGAAAAACAACGAAGCGGTATAAAAATAAGTGTTGAAGCCGAAAAGTGCCCAGACCAACAGATTGATAATACCGACAGGCAACGCCTTTTTCCAGGTGCGACGCAAGGTGGAAAAGAAATCTGCCGCAGGGAACGCAAATTTTCTTCTTGCCGCATTACGTGTTACATACGTAAGGCCCATTCTTGCCATACCGTTTGTAACAAGCGGCAAAGACAGCAAAACATACAGCAAATTGGCACGCAGTAAGCTTGTCCATTTCGTGCCGAGTATTTCAAAAAAAACACGAACCGCACTTTTTTCCTGCGGTGCATTTTTATAAATACCCTTTCCCTCTTTCGTGTAATACCGTTCCAAAGCATCAAACAATCCCACGTTTTACTCTCCTTAAAAGTCCTTTTCTATAAAATCCAAAATCGCAGAAGAGCATCCAAAATGCCGCCTGCTAAAACCAATAACAAAAACAAACCAAATCGCAATAAAAACAACCGTAGCTCATGATATAAACCGCCAACCATGTTTTTTTGCATCAGCATATTGCCGATATGCGTTGACATACGTATACCTTCCACAACACCCAACAACAGCGCTGTGATTTTGACCAGTGCCGGCGGCAAAACCACAGCGGCAGCCAACCACACACCATGCCAACCCGTGCTGTAGTAGTAGCTTTCGGTCATACCGAGTCCCAATCCGAAAAAGAACGGCACCAACAAGATAAAGGGGGTGCCGCAGGCAGACAAGCCGCAAAAGAACACCGTTCCCAACAGCAGTATGGGCAAAAAACATGAGTTATACAAAGTAGACAGCATACCGTACACCCCCTCTTGCGGAGGTGTCATGGTTAAGATGCGTTCCAAAAAGCCGCTTTCGGTCTGTCCGTAGTTACAAAAAAGAATACAACCGCACACAAAACCTGCCATCAGCAAAAATAACGGCAGCAACAGTCGTCTTTGCTTTGAAAACATACGCAGCCAACCTGCAAAACGGATACGGGTTGTCCGAAACATACTATCACTCCTTCTCTACACCGTATGCAAAGAAGATGCCAAGTATGTCAAAAGGGTGTTGCAGCCCTGCAACACCCTTTTTTGTCATTTCACGCCGACCATACCGCCCGCCATACCGCCAAGCAGTAACGCTGCCAGTTTGACAAACAAAAAACCGATACGGATGTTACGGTACAGTACCAGACCCGTTATGAGTATCACTGCGAGTAAAACGGTCCCGACAAGTAAGCCGGTAAGCCAACCGTTTTTCCCTGCCACACGCGCCGCAGTAAACCCACCGATAAAAGCAGCTATTACAGCCGCCACTACCGACAAAGCCGTTACCGCTACAGGCGGCATATCCAGCAAGGTCATCAACAGTGCCGCCAGCACAAGGCATACAGCACCGGCAACCAGGCCCACTGCTACACCAATACCGACGGAACGCAGTTTCCCCTGCCATCCGTCAGCAGTATCTCTACGTGTTCTCATAGCATCCCCTCCCACAACCTATACGACATATATGCGGGAGAAGAACGGGTTATGCATTAGATATCGTCATCGTCGTCATCGTCGACCATATCGGACGGTGCATCGTGTTTGGTTTCCACCGTCTGGATCGCCCATTTTTTAATCTGCAGCTTGCTGCGATCGGCACCGCTTTCGATGGTGAGGGTGTCGTCCTTTACGTTTACTACACGGCCACAGATACCGCCAATAGTAACCAGTTCATCACCAACCATAACAGCGTCACGCATCTTCTGTTCTTCCTGCTGTTTTTTCTTCTGAGGACGAATCATCAGGAAGTACATCAGCACGATGATCAGAATAAAGGGACTGAGCTGAACGAGCATGGATACCCAGCCGTTTGCCTGTGTGGCTTCGCCTGCCGCATTAGTAGCAGCAGTCAACAAAAATGCTTGCATAGTTTTTACCTACCTTTTGATTTTTCTATTATCATACAAAATATTTGCCGTAATTGCAAGTAAAATACAAAAATTTACACTAAATTCATCAAATACGCTTATCCAACACACCGATATTGGCACGGTAAAAGGATTCAAAGGTGCCATTATCCAGATGCTCACGGATTTTTTCCATAAGCGTGTTATAGAAATACAGGTTGTGCATAACACAAAGCCGCATCGCAAGCATTTCGTTTGCCTTAAACAAATGGTGGATATACGCACGTGAATGCCTGCGGCAGACGGGACAATCGCACTGCTCGTCAAGCGGTGCGGTATCAAGGGTATATTTTTGATTCAGCATATTACGGTGTCCCGCCCACGTAAACACGTGTGCGTGGCGGGCATTACGTGCGGGCATCACGCAGTCGAACAAATCTACGCCACGATACACGCCCTCCAAAATATTTTCCGGTGTACCGACCCCCATCAGATAACGGGGCTTATCCTCAGGCATATACGGCTCTACGCTTGTGATAACACGGTACATATCCTGCGCAGGTTCGCCCACTGCCAAGCCACCAATGGCATAGCCGTCAAGGTCAAGCTTGGCTATTTCTTTCATATGGGCAATGCGCAGGTCATCATAGGTGCAGCCCTGGTTAATACCAAACAGCATCTGCTGCTTATTGATGGTATCGGGCAGTGCATTCAATTTGTCCATTTCCGCTTTACAGCGATATAACCAACGGGTCGTGCGTTCGCAAGACGCCTTCGCATACGCATATTCCGCCGGATTTTCCACGCATTCATCAAATGCCATGGCAATGGTAGATGCCAAATTTGATTGAATCCGCATACTTTCTTCAGGACCGATAAACAGCTTTCTGCCGTCGATATGAGACGCAAAATATACGCCTTCCTCTTTGATCTTACGCAATTTAGATAAAGAAAACACCTGGAAACCGCCGCTGTCGGTGAGAATAGGGCCGTCCCATCCCGTAAACTTGTGCAGGCCGCCCAGTGCCTTCACCGTTTCATCACCGGGACGCAGGTGGAGATGATAGGTGTTGCAAAGCTGCACCTGACATTTCAGGTCCTTAAGATCATAAGCAGACACCGCACCTTTAATAGCGCCGCAGGTTGCCACGTTCATAAAGCCGGGCAACTGTACCGTACCATGTGGTGTGGTAAACTCACTGCGTCGTGCTCGTCCTTCTTTTTTCAATACTTTCAGCATAATCTTACCTCTTTACAAAATCAGCATCGCATCGCCAAAGCTGAAGAAACGGTATTTTTCTTCTACGGCGTGCCGATATGCCGCCATCGTGTTATCATATCCTGCAAAAGCACTCACAAGCATAATGAGGGTGCTTTCGGGCAGGTGGAAATTGGTGAGCAAACCGTCCAGCACCTTGAAGGTGTATCCCGGATAAATAAAAATGTCGGTAAACCCTTCGGCTGCTACAATTTTGCCGTCTGTCATACCAATGCTTTCCAGCGTACGGCAGCTCGTGGTGCCCACAGCAATCACACGGCCTCCGTTTGCCTTCGCACGATTGATTCTTTCAGCATTTTCCGCAGTTAAAGCATAATGCTCGGTATGCATTTTATGATCTAAAATGTTATCCGCCTTCACAGGACGGAAGGTGCCCAGACCCACGTGCAGAGTGACATACGCAATATCCACCCCCTTGGCTTTTACCTCTTCCAGGAGCTCGGGGGTAAAGTGCAAGCCGGCGGTAGGTGCGGCCGCAGAGCCACGCTCTCTGGCATACACCGTCTGGTAGCGTTCTTTATCTTCCAGTTCTTTTTTTATGTAGTGCGGCAACGGCATCTGTCCGATTTGGTCAAGTACCGCAAAGAATTCTCCCTCATACCGAAACTTCACTAAGCGGTTACCGTCATCAATAACCTCTAACACTTCCGCTTCCAACAAACCGTCACCAAATACCAGCACATTGCCCGGCTTGGCTTTTTTGCCGGGGCCTGCCAACACTTCCCATACATCGTTACCGCAGTTTTTCAGCAACAGCAACTCTACGGCAGCACCTGTTCCCTTGCGATTGCCATACAGACGGGCAGGCAGCACACGACTGTCATTCAGCACCAAGCAGTCCCCTGCTGTTAATTCGTTCAATATATCCCGAAAGGTGCCGTCGGTCACCTCGCCGCTTGTGCGATTGAGATGCAGCAATCGGGAGGCATCCCGCGGGAAAATCGGTTCCTGTGCGATAAGTTCTTCGGGTAAATCGTAATAAAACTCACTTTTCAGCATATTCTTATCCTGTCTTTCTGAAAATATGTAAAAAATCATATCAAAGCGTTTGACACATACATTAAATTATGGTACTATAATACCGCAAATTTGTCAACGGAATACAGTAGAGTTTTTGTGTTCCATCGAAAGGAAGTTTTTTATTATGCGTCAGTACAATGTTGGTGTTATCGGCTGTACCGGTATGGTGGGTCAGCGCTTTCTTACCCTCCTTCACGGTCATCCGTGGTTTACGGTGACGGCTTTAGCGGCTTCTCCCCGTTCGGCAGGCAAAACCTATGAGCAAGCCGTTGGTACCCGTTGGTCTATGGATGTGCCGATGCCCGAAGAATATAAAGATATGGTAGTTATGAGTGCCGCCGACGTTAATGACGTTGCCGCAAAGGTGGATTTCGTTTTCTGTGCCGTAGACATGAAAAAAGACGAAATCCGTGCTTTGGAAGAGGCATACGCCAAAGCGGAGTGCCCCGTTGTTTCCAACAACAGTGCACACCGTTTCACCCCCGACGTACCGATGGTCATTCCGGAAATCAACGCAGAGCACCTGGACGTTATCGCTGCACAGCGTAAACGCTTAGGCACAAAAAAAGGCTTCGTTGCCGTAAAATCCAACTGTTCTTTGCAGAGCTATGTACCTGCGCTCTTCCCGTTGGATAAATTCGGCATCACCAAAGTGCTCGTTTGCACCTATCAGGCAATTTCCGGTGCCG
>JAZNXY010000138.1:0-19796 GCA_045594105.1 Acutalibacteraceae bacterium
GCAAGCGAAAATTAGAATAAAAGCCATTGGTGTCTGTTTTCGGATGACCAATGGCTTTTGCTTATAAATAAGAAGAACCTCAACACGCGTTTGCGTGTTGAGGTTCTCAAATGGTGCCGGTGGCCGGACTCGAACCGGCACGGTATCGCTACCGGTGGATTTTGAGTCCACTACGTCTGCCAATTCCATCACACCGGCAAGTGAGTCCGCTATCCCTCTCGGGACAACGGGTGTATTATACACTATATTTTTCAAAAACGCAAGAACTTTTTTGCACTTTCTCAAAAATCACAGCGGGGCTATGTTCACAACCTTATATCCGCCGCTTTTTCGCACCGCCACCGTATATGCTGTCGGGTAGGTATGCGAGTCGTAGGTGCGGTTTACCACAAAGTCAAACCGTACCTCTACCGTAAAGCAATCCGACGACCACTGTATCGGCTCGCTGACCTGCATGTTCTCAAATGCGGTGGAAATATGTTTATTATACCATTTTCCGTCATACGCATACACACCCGACGCAAACGGTGTGCCGCCTTCCATCAACGCCACCAGATCGGCACGTGGAATATCGTTACTGATATACAGCGCATACGTCTTTGCCGCCGTTTCGGCAAATGCCTTAACCGCCGCTGCGTCCTGCGGCACAGGCGTTACCAATACACTGCCGTCCTTCTGCTTTGTCAGCACCGATTCTACCCCTTCCAGCGACAAAGTAGGTGCCTGCAAGGTTTCCACCGTTGCAGCAGAAACAACAGGCAGGGTGCCTTTTGCACCCGCAAACGCAGCAACCGTCTGTGCATCGCCCATTGAGAGCGGTGTGCCGTTAACCAACACCGTCTGTGTAGACAGCACCGTCGTTTTTTCGCTATACGCCCAGTCCGAACGCACCGCATAGGTTTTGCCCTCACGGACAAGGGTCAGCGTACCCACTTTTTTATGGCTCTCATATACGTCATAGGTATACGTATTCCCCTCACTGCTCATCAAGGCATACTGCCAACTGCCCACACCGCCGTTATACCGCTTAGAAAGATAGGCGATATACTGTTCCTTTGTGTTATAGGCATCAAAAGGGAACTCGCTCTGCTCTGCAATTGTATCGGTATCCCCTGCCGCCAATGCCGCAAAATACCCGTTCATCGCACCGACAGGGTGGGATGCTTCATACTGTTTCAAGTACCCTCTGAAGCACAACAGCCCTATAACAATCAACACCGCATACACGGCACACAACAGAAGGAAGCCCTTCTTAAAGCTCAGCTTTCTCATTCGCCCACCGCCTTTACCAGAAATGCCGTCGGCAATTCACGTGAGCCGTACAAGCTCGCACAAAAATTGACGTGCTGTCCGTTATGTATCATCAAGGTAGATGAGCCGCCGTCAAGGTTGGCGGCATTCACCGCACCGTACTGCACCATCACATCACGGCAATCCTTATAGCTGGCACCTAACGAATGGGACTGTCTGCCGTCAATCACCAGCAGCAGCACCGTGCCGTCTGCACGTTGTCCGATAGCGGTACGGGGATTTAAGCCGCCGCCCGTGCCTGCCACAGGCGCCGCTTCACCGTTAATTACCAAAGCAGGACCGAAGGTCACCGCTTCGGTGACGCCCTTCGCCAGAGCATCCCCTGCGGACATACGTCCCACAATCAGCTTGCCGTTTTCATCAAAACCAACAACAGAGCCGACACTGCCGCTGCTGCCAAACTTGAGCTCTCCGTTATGTATCACGTAGCCGATAGGCGTGCCGCCGTTGCCAAAGCCCTTTTCATCTTCAAAGCCGCCCGCATTGATACCCGCCTCGGCACCGCTCGTTTTCACAAAATCATCCAGTGTCATTCCCGCTCTGCCGTCGTATGCCTCTAACGTGCCGACATACAGACGCTTCGGGTCCTTGACAAGCATCATTTTGCCCTTAAAGGTGGCACCCGTCACGTCCTCTATGACAAGTGCAGGTGTGTTGTCATCGGGGTTTTGCGGTGTAAAATCGCTGTCATCGGTGAAGGTTTCCACGTCAATCACCGCATTTTGTGCACGTATTGCCGCAATCTCCTCGTCAGAAAAATACAGCTTCGCCAAAAACTTCAGAGCACTGGTTTCCATAACGGTGGTGACAAACAGGCCCTTTGCCTGCGTTGATGGGCCGTAGCATACCACCGTCGCCGCCCCGAAAAGTGCCACAACAATCGCCAGCAGGGTCACACCCACCACCGCTGCGGCACGCCCGATAATACGACGTACTATTTTTGCTTTTTCCATTTGTTACCTCATAAAAAGCGGCACACGCAGGTGCGTGTGCCGGTATTTCAGTTTTCGTTCAACAGTTTTTTAATCGCCTCGTGGAAAGATGCAACATCCTGGAACTGACGGTAAACAGATGCAAACCGCACATATGCCACATGGTCGATTTTCATCAGCTGTTCCATTGCATATTCACCGATACGTGTGCTGGTCACCTCTTTATCGAGAGAGTTCTGCAGCTGTGTTTCGATTTCGTCTACCGCTTTTTCCAGTGTTTCCAACGAAACGGGACGTTTCTCACAAGCACGCAACAGACCGTTCAACAGCTTCTGGCGGTCAAATACTTCACGGGATTTATCTCTTTTCACCACCACGATCGGTACTTGTTCGATGATTTCATAGGTAGTAAACCGCTTTTCGCACTGCAAGCATTCACGACGGCGGCGAATACGGTTGCCTTCGTCTGTGGAACGGGAATCCACTACCTTGCTTTCTTCAAAACCGCAAAACGGACATCTCATAGGTGACACCTCCGAAAATTAACTGCTTTTTGGGTAGTATAACAAACTTTTTTTGTGTTCGCAAGGTTTTTTCACAATATACACGATTTTTTTGTAAAAACTATGTCTTTTTCACACTAAATATGGTATGATAACAAAAAAGGGGGCTTGTTCATGAAACATATTGCTTGTTTTTTTGCGGTAGCTTTACTGCTTTTCTGTGTTGCTTGCAAAGAAAAAACACCTGCGGTTTCTACCGATACTGAAACCACCGTTACCACCGTAAAAACCACCGCATCCCTGCCAAAAGAAGGGTGGATTACCGCCGATTCCATGCGTGTGCGTGGCGGTGCGGGTCTCACCTTCGAGGTTGTCGGCGGTATTACCTTCGGCGAAAAAGTGGAAATTTTAGGAAAAGAAGGCGACTGGTACAAGATCCGTTTCGGTGACGGTGTCGGTTACGTCAGCGGTCAATACCTGACCTTTACCGAGCCCACCGCTATTTCTTAATTTTTCTTGCACAAAACGCTTTTTTCGGGACACGCTAATACCGAGTACCTTTGTACTCGGAAAGGAGTGTTCTTATGAAAAAGCGTTTTTTATTGGTATGTGCCGCATTTGCCTTGTCTGTCACTTTGTTGCTCGCAGGTTGCGGCGAGGGTAAAGGTGCAGAGGATACGGGAGAGGACGGTAAGGTAGGCGGCTCCGCCACCACCAATTCCACCTCCATGCACAACACCACGCCTACCACAAGCGGTAATCTGATGGACAAAGCGGAAGATTTAGTAGACGACGTATTGCCTAACGGCAATCCCTCCTCCGCTGCGACCACCACTACCGATACCGGTACAACCACAACCAACAAATAAAAAAATGCGATAGTGCACAGCACTATCGCATTTTTTTATTATTTAATCAAAGACTGACCGTCCATTTCTGCGGGCTGCGGTAAATCCAACAGCTTCAGCATGGTCGGTGCAATGTCCGCCAAGCGACCGCCTTCACGCAATTCACATTCGTGACCCACAACGCAGAAGGGCACAGGGAAGGTGGTATGTGCGGTAAAGGGAGAGCCGTCCGGCTCGTACATTTTATCCGCATTACCGTGGTCAGCGGTGATAAGCACCTTGCCGCCCATTTTCAAGGTGGCGTCCACCGTTTTGCCAACACAGGTATCCACCGCTTCTACAGCCGCTTTCGCCGCATCAAATACACCGGTATGACCAACCATATCGCAGTTAGCATAGTTAAGGATAATCACATCATATTTGCCGGATTCGATACGTTTTACCACTTCATCACATACAAGCGGTGCGCTCATTTCGGGCTGCATATCGTAGGTGGCAACCTTCGGAGAGTTAATAAGTGCACGATCCTCACCGTCATATTCTTTTTCGACACCACCGTTAAAGAAGAAGGTGACGTGTGCATATTTTTCGGTTTCTGCAATACGCAGCTGTGTCAAACCTTTATCGCTCAGATACTCGCCGAGGGTGTTTTTGAGTGATTGGGGCTTAAATGCCACCTGCACATTCGGCATGGTCGCATCGTATTGGGTCATACACACATAGGTCAGCGGGAACAACCCGTTTTTACGGTCAAAGCCGTCAAAATCGGGATCCACAAAGGTGCGGGTGATTTCACGTGCACGGTCGGGACGGAAGTTGAAGAATACCACCGCATCGTTCGCTTTGATAACGCCTTCTTTACCGGTGCATACAACCGGTACAACGAATTCGTCGGTCACTTCCGCATCATAAGATGCCTGCATTGCGGCAACCGGGTCGACATTCTCCACACCTTCACCGTATACCATAGCGGCATACGCCTTTTCTACACGTTCCCAGCGATTATCACGGTCCATGGCATAGTAGCGACCCATAACAGTAGCGATTTTGCCAACACCGATTTCTTTGCACTTTTCCTGCAAAGCGGCAACAAAGTCTTTGCCCGAGGAAGGCGGCACGTCACGGCCGTCCATTAAACAATGCACAAACACGTCTTTGACGCCCAGTTTCTTCGCCATTTCCAACAAACCGCAAAGATGTTCAAAGTGGCTATGCACACCGCCATCGGACAAAAGGCCTGCCAGATGTAAAGCGGCACCGTCTTTTTTAGCAGCTTCCATTGCACAAAGCAATGCTTCATTCTCAAAGAACACGCCGTCTTTAATCGCTTTGGTGATGCGGGTGAGCTCCTGATACACAATGCGGCCTGCACCGATGTTGGTGTGACCCACCTCGCTGTTGCCCATCTGGCCGTCCGGCAGACCGACATCCATACCCGAAGCACCAATGGTGGTGAAGGGGTTTTCGGCAAAGATTTTGGAAAGGTTGGGGGTGGCGGCGGCATCAATAGCGTTGCCGTAGGTATCGGGGTTGATACCAAAGCCGTCCATAATGATAAGAGTTAACGGTTTTTTCATCCTACATTCTCCTTAAACAGTCAGCAAGGACGGACGGCAAGCCGTCCGTCCTCTGTGAAAATCGGAAACTTATTTCGCAGCAGCAACGATGGTGGCGAAATCAGCCGCTTTCAAAGAAGCACCGCCGATAAGACCGCCGTCTACATCACTCTGTGCGAGCAGCCCTGCCGCATTACCTGCGTTCATAGAGCCGCCATACTGAATGGTGAGTGCTTTGGCAACATCCGCATTGTAAAGACCTTTGACGGTTTCACGAATGTGTGCACACACTTCATTTGCCTGTTCATCGGTAGCGGTAAGACCGGTGCCGATAGCCCAAACCGGCTCGTAAGCAATGATGATACGGGACAGTTCCTCTGCGGAAACACCGCCCAAAGCCACCTTCACCTGGGTGTCAACCACTTCAGAGGTGATGCCCTGTTCACGCTGCTCGAGATATTCGCCTACGCAAAGGATAACGGTAAGACCGGCATCCAAAGCGGCACGAGTACGGTTACGTACGGTTACATCGGTATCACCGAAGTAGGTACGACGTTCGCTGTGGCCGAGGATAACGTAGCCAACACCCATTTCTTTAAGCATTTCAGCGGAAATCTCGCCGGTGAAGGCACCGCTCTTTGCCCAGTGGCAGTTCTGTGCCGCCACACCGATGTTGGTGCCTTTGGTTGCTTCCAGAGCAACAGGCAGGTCAACAAAGGGCACACCTACAACAACGTCGCAGGTCGCATCCGCAACCAACGGACGAATTGCTTCAATCAATTCTTTCGCTTCTGCGGGAGTTTTGTTCATTTTCCAGTTGCCCGCAATTACATATTTACCCATTGTAACAGTCTCCTCTTCTTATTTATCGGTCATTGCAGCAATGCCGGGCAGCTCTTTACCCTCGAGGAATTCGAGAGAAGCACCGCCGCCGGTGGAGATGTGGGTCATCTTATCACCGAAGCCGAGGTTGTTAACAGCCGCCGCAGAGTCGCCGCCACCGATGATGGTGATAGCATCGGATTCTGCCATTGCTTTCGCAACAGCGATGGTGCCGTTTGCGAGAGCTGCGTTCTCGGAAACGCCCATCGGGCCGTTCCAGATAACGGTTTTTGCATTTTTGATTTCTGCTGCGAACAATTCACCGGAAGCAGGGCCGATGTCAAGACCCATCAGGTCAGCCGGCAGCTCACCGGTTTTGTATACGGTGGTTTCGATCGGTGCGTCAATCGGATCCGGGAACGCATCGGTCGCAACGCAGTCAACGGGAAGAAGAATCTTCACGCCTTTTTCCTTTGCACGAGCGAGCATATCTTTGCAGTAATCTACCTTTTCAGCATCCAGCAAGGATTTGCCGATTTCGTTGCCCATCGCATACTGGAAGGTATACGCCATACCGCCGCCGATAATAAGGGTGTCGGCAACGTTCAGCAGGTTTTCGATAACGTTAAGCTTGTCGGAAACCTTTGCACCGCCAAGAATGGTAACGAACGGACGGGCAGGATCGGAAACCGCAGCGCCGAGGTATTTCACTTCTTTGGCCATCAGGTAGCCGTTAGCGGATTCTTCCACGAAGGAAGCAACACCTACGGTGGAGCAGTGTGCACGGTGTGCAGCACCGAACGCATCGTTTACGAACAGGTCGGCAAGGGAAGCAAGCTCTTTGGAGAATGCTTCACCGTTTTTGGTTTCTTCGGCACGATAACGAGTGTTCTGCAGCAGCACAACGTCGCCGTCTTTCATCGCAGCAACCGCCGCTTTTGCGTTTTCGCCCACGACCTCATCGTCAGCAGCGAACACGACCTCTTTGCCGAGCTTTTCGGCAAGGCGTACCGCTACGGGAGCGAGGGACAACTCGGGCTTGGGCTCGCCCTTCGGCTTGCCGAGGTGGGAGCAAAGGATAACCTTCGCACCGTTATCAATCAAATACTGAATGGTAGGCAACGCCGCAACAATGCGGTTTTCGTCGGTGATGACGCCCGCTTTCAACGGCACGTTGAAGTCACAGCGAACAAGCACACGCTTGCCGGCAACCTTCAGGTCTTCTACGCTTTTTTTGCTCAAATAACTCATTTTTCTTACTCCCTTTCTATAATGAAGGTCGGGATTTTTTATCCCGAAATATTCCATCTTGTATTTTAACCGATTTTTCCTTTTATTGCAAGTATATTGTGAAAAAAATATCAAAAAAGTCGCAATCCTTTCGGATACCGATTTTTCATTCTGCCGCCAGACACCTTTCCAAAGCCGCACACCGCTCCTGCAACCGATACCGCCGTGTATCCGTTTTCTCCGTTAAAGGCAATCTCCTCACCGTGTAAAAAGGCACGCAAAGCGGGGTCATCGTTGTGAAAGCGTGCAATCCTTTTGCAGGATTCCTCCTTCGCTGCGGCAAAGACACCGTGATGCGGCTCTAATCTGCCCTTCTTCACCTCTGCAAACGCAACGCCCGCCGCCAGCACACCACAGCCCTTGATGTCAGGTAATTCTTGGGGCAACAGTCGCACCGTATCTCCCACCGTCATCGGTATACCGTACATCTCTTCAGAAAACAGGTCTGCGTACAGTGCCGCAACCGCTTTTACGTTGGGGTCGTTTTTCGGATATGCAAACGGCTTTACCACATCGCTGTGTGCATCTGTTTTCCGCCGGAATGCCGCAATAAAATGGCCTTCTCCGCCGTCGGTCAAAAAGATGCGGCGGCAGGCACGTTTATCGTATCGCCCTGCGGTCACCGTTTCATCAAACGACTCCACCTGCTCAAACGAAAAGCCCTCTCTGCCGAAGGTGACCTCTATAGGCAACGGCTCAAAATCGTCACGGTTTTGCAAAAACCACGCTACCGTACATTCATTTTCCTCAGGTGCAAAGGTACAGGTGGAATACACCAGTACGCCGCCGGGTGCTACCGTTTGTGCCGCACTCAACAATATATCACGTTGTCGGTCCGCACACATTTTGACCGCCTGCTCACTCCAGCCATGCAAGGCATCGGGCTCTTTTCGGAACATCCCTTCTCCCGAGCAGGGCGCATCGACCAACACACGATCAAAAAAGCCGCACAAACGGGGGGCAAGATCGGCGGGTGCCGCATTGGACACCACCGCATTACGCACACCGCACCGTTCTATGTTTTGTTCCAGAATACGTGCACGGGCACGCACATATTCGTTGCACCACAAAAGACCTGTGCCGTTCAGTGCTGCCGCTATTTGCGTGGATTTGCCGCCCGGTGCGGCACACATATCCAGCACCTTATCCCCTTTCTGCGGTGCCAATACCGTCACCGCCGAGGATGCCGACGGCTCCTGCATATAATATGCACCGGCATGAAACAGAGGGTCGGCTCCGGCTTTATGCGGTGTATCAAGATAAAAGCTGTTTTGGGCAAACGGCGTAGCGGCCAGCTGTGCGGCAAACACGGACAGCACTGTTGGTGCGTCGCTCTTGAGCGTGTTGACACGCACGCCACGGCGGGCAGGCAGGTCATAGCTTTCTATGAATGCGGTATACGCCTCACCGAGCAGCCGTTGCATCCGTTCGCAAAATTTTTCGGGTAATTGCATTGTAATCCCTCACATAAAAAAATCCGTTTTCGCAGGGTCATCCCACAAGAAACGGATTTTTTACATTTTCATATTAGGTTTCCACAAACTCTACCATGCTGACCGTTTCTTCCAGACGTGCCACAAAGGCGATAAACAACCGTGCGCCTTCCTCGGTCACATCTTTATCCTCCGCTTTACCGCAAAGTGCAGCAAACATAGCACCGATTTTTACAGCGGGCAAAGCGGCCGGGTGATAGCCATCCACCGCAAGGCGATAGAAGGTAAACGCACCCAAGCGATGCAGCGTAGCTTCAAAATCAGGCAACAGCTCACGCACCCGTTCAAAGAAGGTGGCACGTGCCGTTTCCACCAACAAGGCATCCGGCAGCATCGTGGGGCCCACGGTGTCCACCGTAAAGGTAAACAGCATTTGTTTTTGTAACAGCATGGCACTGTCATCTTCCTGAATATTCATCAGCTGCTGTGCCATAACCTTTCCCAGACGGCGTGCACGGTCAATATTGCCGTTCGCCTTTTGCACACTCCATTGTGCAGCGGTATCCACTGCTGCGGGCTGCTCTGCACCTACGATTTTCATATCGTCATCGTTTTCAAAAATAGTCATACAGATGTCCTCCTTATGCTTCGGATTGTGCCTGTTCAATAGCGATTGCCAGTTGGTCGGGGCAAGAGGTGCCTCTGCCGTTGCAGCTCACATTGCGTAAGCGGTGCACCACTTCATCGGCATCCATACCCTCTGCCAATTTGGCGATGCCTTGTGTATTGCCGTTGCATCCGCCTATAAAGCGGATGTTACATACTTTGCCGCCTTCCAGATCAAAAAGGATTTCACGTGAGCAAACGCCACGTGTCTTATAGCGATAGGTCATCTCGCAGCCGCCTTTTTATAGTTTAATAGCTTGTCAGCCAATTCGTCTTCCACTGCCATACTGCCAACCGCACGTGCACCATTGCTATACATACCGTGGAAATCCGAGCCGCCGGTCACCAGCAAGCCCTTCTCCGCCGCAAAATCACGCAGCATTTGCTGCTGCTCTTCCGTCTGGGAAGGATGGATTGCTTCCACACCGTCAAGGCGACCCTCATCAGCCAACTGCTTCATAAGGTCAATGCTGTCATACGTAAACGGATGTGCCAGTACGGCAATGCCGCCTGCACTGTGAATCAAATCGAGTACTTCACGCACGTCAGGATACTCCACATTCACACGTGCCAAACCGTTTTCTTTATTAAACAGGCGGTGGAACACCTTGCCGTAAATACCGTCAGCATATCCCGCTTCCCACAGTGCATGCATAATATGCTGCTTGTAAACAGAGGGGCTGCCGGTCGCCGCACGCACCACCATTTCAGGCGGCAGCGGATAATACCGCAGTACCTTTTTGAGCATTTCGGTCGCCGCTTTTTTGCGGTTTTCAAGTGTGCGGTGACAAATGCCCTCCAAGCGTGCCGCCACCTCACAGTTGTAGCATAAAATATGTACTTTTCGGCCTGTTGCAGGATCCATCGCAGATAACTCTGCACCGGGAATAACCGTCAATCCGACACGTTTGCCGATGTTGACACCGCGCACCGCACCTGCAAAGGTATCATGGTCGGTGATAGCAATCGCTTTTAAGCCCCGCCGTTTCGCAAGGGCAATAAGTTCTTCAATACCGACAGAGCCGTCGGACAGTTTTGTGTGACAATGCAGGTCACAGGACACGGTAAACACCCCCAGTGATTTTCAGATACGCCGCCCCTTTTTCGGCCGCAAGCATACAGCGGTGGCACGCCATTATCTAGACCTATTATAACATCTTTCTTATGTAAAAAACAAGAAAATTTTCATTTTTGTTCAAAAGCTTATTTTTTTTACGCTGCGGGGAATGTTTTTGGTAAAATTTATTGAAAAACCGGCCAAAATCACGGTGTAATGTACAAAAGTCTGCAAAAACGCAAAAAACCGAACGCATTTGCGTTCGGTTTTTTTGGAGCGGCTTACGAGGCTCGAACTCGCTACCTCCACCTTGGCAAGGTGGCGCTCTACCAGATGAGCTAAAGCCGCATATTCAGTTGCAAGTGGCATTTTAACACACCAAATGCCACTTGTCAACCCTAATTTTTCAAAGTTTGAAATCTTCCTCGCTATATGCCGAAACAGACGGCTGTCTGACGGGGATGCGTTTCAAGGGGTCATAGCGGAAACGACGGCAATGGTGATACAAAGGGACAATGCCTTTACGCAAGCACAGCATTGACCGATTATCCGCACTGCGTCGTGCACGTGCACAATATTCACAACACGGCGGTATGTTGTTACCATACAGCTTGCGTTTCATGCACACCCCTCCTTCGTCCGTTTTTTATACCATATCACATTTTTCGTTGTTTTGCAATCTTTTTTTACCACTCATCAACAACGCAACACCCATACCCAAAAAGGCGACGGTCACGGCGGGGGATACGATAAACGGTTTTACGACGGCACTGCCGGGCGTTAAAGTTGATACCGCATCGGGTAACGCCGCAAACACTGCCACGGTCAGCACACCGCCGAGCAAGCCGTGCAATAAGCGGAACAGAAAAAAGTCCTTCAGCACCGCAGGGTATCCACGCAAAACGGTACGCACCTGACAATGCACCGAAACGCCTCCAAAAGATAGAAAAAAGCCCACAAGAAACACGATCGGCACAGCAGCACCCGCTGCCGCCATACACCCTGCCGTCACCTCCAAAAAACCTGCCAGCATCACCGAGCCGCCCGGGATATATGTATCCAGAAGGGTACACAAGCCCGATCCGTCCGCTATAGACAGGCACACCGAAAACAATATCACAAATCCGCTCATCGACACCAACGCCTCTGTGGCAGCACCCACCGAAACGGTAAATGCCACCGACAGCGGCAAGGAGGTTTCCTGCACCTCTGCTTTTTTTGGCAACGGAGCACGCCGTGCTTCCGCAAACCCCAACGCCCACGCAGAAAGAAGATGTGCCAAAAGCAGTATCCACCCCGCACGGCTGTTGCCGAGCATCACACCGCCTACCGCACTCACCGCAAAAGCAGGCCCCGCACCCACGCAAAAATGCAGCATCCTTTTTGCCTCGTTTTCGGTAATTTTTCCTTCCTCCAGCAGATGCCTTACCGACACGGCCCCTGCAGGATACCCGCTCACAAACGAAAACAGTATCGGTGCGGCGGCAGCAGCCGGCAAGCGAAACAGTGCGGCGGTCGGGCGGCACAGCAGCCGTCCTGCCGCATCCCCCACCCCACTGCGTATACACATCCCTGCCAGTGTCAGGAACGGTAACAGCGACGGAATCAGCACGTTGCCGCAAAGGGAAAGTCCACGTGATGCCCCTGTCAATACTGCCTGCGGAAAACAAAACAGCAATATCGCAGCTGCGGATATTGCTGTTAAGGTCAAGATGTTTTTCACCGCTTTTTGCATACTCGGTCCCCCATTTCGCTATATATCTATCACGAAAAACAGATAAATATACCTGAAAGGCGTGGTGGGATGAAAAAGAGCAGGTACGTTTTACAAAAACGTGTAAACAGCTTCTTATGCCCGTTTCGGTTGGAATATTCCGCACGGCAGGCGGTAGCGGAGGGGTGTGTACGGGTGCTGTGCTATGACCAGAACCGCATCGTACTGCAAACACAAGCGGGCACCGTCGGCTTCGAAGGGGATGCACTGCGTATATGCCGTATGGCGGACGGTGCAGCCGTCATCCGTGGGCATATCGCCACCGTACACATCGGGGAGGACACGGTATGTGGCTGACGTTGTTGCGATTTTTCTACGGATATGTGCGTTTCACGGCAGAGGGCGGCTTCCCCGAACAATTTTTAAGCGAAGCGAGCAAGGGCGGGTTACAGCTCACCGACACCTCACGGGAAGGGGAACGATTTTTCGCTTCCTGCCCTGCGGGACAGTACCGCCTGTTACGACCTCTCGCAAAGCGTGCCTGTATGCGATTAAAAATCGTGCGAAAATACGGCATCTATTTCAAGGCGTTCCCCTACCGTAAACGCATCGGTATCCCTATCGGCATTTTGCTGGCTATCGTTCTGCTATGGGTATTATCCGGCAGAATCTGGGTGGTGTCGGTGCAATCAGACACAGCGGTAGACGAGGCACAAATTCGGGCGGCAGCAGCCCAAAGCGGTGTGTTTGTGGGCTGTCGCATCAAAGACGTCAATATGCAGCTGCTACGTATTGAAGCGTTATCAAAGCTGGAAAATCTCGTATATGTTTCGGTAAATCCGTCGGGCTGTGTGGCACGGGTGGCGGTAAGTACACGTATGCCTACCCCCGACGTGCAATACACCGCCAAGGATTACTCCAATCTGGTTGCCACACGTGACGGACGCATCGTCAAAACCGATATTTACAGCGGCAAGGGTGTTGTCACTGTCGGTGACGGGGTTACCGCAGGCACAGTATTGGTCAGCGGTACGGTAGACACCGACAAGGGCAACCTGCTGTTAAGGCGGTCCAAGGGCCGCATTATCGCAGAAACCACCCACACCCTTTCGGTGACCGTACCGCTTGCCGAAACGCAGTTTTTGCCGTGTGGCGACCCTGTGTTCCGACCGTATTTACGATTTCTCGGATACGATGTACCGCTTTTTTCGCATACACCGCTTGTCGGGAGGTACACTGTAAACACCTACCTGCGTATGCCGCACAACGGGGAGTTTTTTCTGCCGATAGGCATTGTAGATACACGCTTTATCCCTCTGACAGAAACGGTCATCACGCACACGGTCAAGGAAGCAGGTGCGTTGGCGGTGAAACGGTTAGAGGCGGATATTGCGGCACTGACCGACCAAGGCGTGACGGTAAAAGAGGAAACCGATCGTAAAATCGTACAAACCGCAGACAGATATACGTTAACCGTAACCTTGCTGTGTGAAGAAAACATAGCAAAAGAAATTCCACTTAAAATTATCGGTGAAACGGTAGACAAAAACGGATAATATTGGTAAAATGAAAGTAATTATAGGTTTTAGGAGACGTGTATGACCACAGAACAAATCATTGACATTGACCGCATGGAGCAAGCGATTTCCCTTTTTGGAAGTTTTGACCAGAACATGCGGATGATCGAGGAGCATTTCGGGGTAGATATTGTCAGCCGTGACACCACCATTAAATTGAGCGGCGAGCCGGAAGCGGTCGCAAAAGCGGCACGGGCGGTTGAAGGCCTGCTGCAGTTTGTCCGTCGGGGCGAACAATTAACCGAGCAAAACGTACGGTACGTCATTACCCTTGTGGATGAGGATGCGGAGGAACGTCTGCCGCAGTTGTCGGCGGACAGCTTATGTGTTACCGCCAAGGGCAAGCCGGTCAAGGCAAAGACGTTAGGGCAAAAGCAGTATGCGGATGCTATCAACGACAATACGGTTGTGCTCGGTGTCGGCCCTGCAGGTACAGGTAAAACCTATCTGGCGGTGGCACTGGCGGTGAGTGCCTTCCGTGCCAAGCAGGTAGACCGCATTATCCTCACCCGTCCCGCAGTGGAAGCCGGTGAAAAGCTCGGCTTCCTGCCCGGTGACCTGCAAGCCAAAATCGATCCGTATCTGCGGCCGCTGTATGATGCACTGTTTGATATGCTCGGCAGCGAAAACTATCAGAAATACATGGAACGTGGTGACATTGAAATCGCACCGCTCGCCTATATGCGTGGCAGAACCTTAGACGACAGCTTTATCATTCTTGACGAAGCACAGAATACCACGCCTGAGCAGATGAAAATGTTCTTAACACGATTGGGCTTCCGTTCCAAAATGGTGGTAACGGGCGACATTACCCAAATTGACCTGCCCGACGGCAAAAACAGCGGTCTCAAGGAGGCCATGCGGGTGCTCAATGGCGTGGAGGACGTCGCTATCTGCCGTTTTTCCGAAAAGGACGTTGTCAGACATGAGCTGGTACAGCGAATTATCGCTGCTTACGAGCGGTTTGATAAAACAAAGAAGGACCGTACAAACACCCCCGTAAAAGAAGGGAAAAAGCAAAATGGAAAAGATCAAGGTAAACATTGAAAACAAGCAAAAAACCTTCCGCATTCCGTCGGGAATGCGTCTGCTGATGCGTCGCTGCTGCCATGCGGTGTTAGAGCTCGAGGGCTTTAACGAGCCCGCAACGGTAGACATCTCCATCGTGGATAACGACACCATTCGTATGATTAACAACGAGCAAAGAAACATTGATGCCGTTACCGACGTGTTGTCCTTCCCGCTCGGCGAAAACGGTGTATATGACAAGCATCCTGCAACGGGTGCTTGTATGCTCGGTGACATCGTAATTTCCGCCGAACGTGCTGCGACACAGGCAGAACAGTTTGGACACAGCTTACAGCGTGAGGTCGGGTATCTCACCGTACATTCCATGCTGCACCTGCTCGGCTACGACCACGTGGAAGGCGGTATGGAAGCGGTGCGTATGCGTGAAAAAGAAGAAACCGTAATGAATAAACTGGGACTGCCCCGCAGCTTCAGCTACACATTGGAAGAGGAATAAACATATGACAAAAAACTGTTTTGTTGCAATCGTCGGCAAGCCCAACGTCGGCAAATCCTCGTTGCTCAACCGTATGGTGGGCAGTAAGATTGCCATCGTGTCGGACAAGCCGCAGACCACCCGCACCCGCATTATGGGTGTGCTGACCGAAAACGGTACACAATTTGTGTTCACCGACACCCCCGGTCAGCACCGTGCACGCAATAAATTAGACGATTTTATGCGCCGCTCCATCGGTGAAGCGATGAACGACGTAGAGGTGTGTCTGCTGGTAGCAGAGCCCACCGATAAAATCGGAGAGGACGAGCAGTCGCTGCTGCGTCGCTTGAAAAAAGACAACACCCCTACCGTATTGGTTATCAACAAAACCGATACGGTTGAGGATAAAACCCATATCCTGACCTGCATCGATGCATGGAGAGAAGCACATCCGTTTGAGAGCATCTTCCCTGTATCCGCCAAAACGGGCGACGGTGTAAAGGAGCTTGTGGAGCATCTGCACACCTTCGGTGTGGAAGGACCGCATTTCTTCCCCGAAGACGCATTGACCGATCAGCCCGAACGGGTGCTTGCCGCGGAAATTATCCGAGAAAAAGCACTGCACCTTTTGGAACACGAGGTGCCGCACGGCATTGCGGTGATGATTGAATGCTGGGAAGAACGAGAAACCGCAAACGGTACGCCGATTATCGATATGGATGCGGTCATCGTTTGTGAGCGTGAAACGCATAAGGGCATTATCATCGGCAAACGTGGTGCCATGCTACGTGCTATCGGCACCAATGCACGTAAGGAGCTCGAATACGTATTAGACAGCAAGGTCAATCTGCAGTGCTGGGTAAAGGTACGGGAGGATTGGCGTAACCGTGCGGGACAACTGTCCAATTTCGGCTATAACAATAAAAATTAACAGTTATTTCCGTAAGCTGTTTCCACACATTTTTTTATCTCCGCCCCTTCATACTAACCATGAAGGGGCGATAGATTATGGATGAAGAAACCTTATGGGAAACGTTCAAAAAAACAGGGCATGTCGCAGATTATCTGCGGTATCGTGGGGTAGACATCTATGCCGCGACCAATGCCGTTGACAGAAAGGAGGCGCAGGATGCCGACCGCACAAAAACGGGGGGAGTCACTCCTGACCGAGGGACTGATTATACGGGAGTTTAACGGTGTCGGAGAAGCCGACCGTTTTATTACCGCACTTACTCGACAAAAAGGGGTTATCCGTGCCGCTGTACGCGGTGCACGCCGCATCAAAAGCCGCTCGGGTCCTGCTACAGGCCTTCTGATGTTTTCCCGTCTGCGCCTTATCCCCGGACGGGATATGTACATAGTGGAGGATGCACAGCCGATTGAAACCTTCTTCGGCTTGCGTGAGGATATTGAAAAAACCGCATTGGCGCAATATTTTTGCGAGCTTTCCAACGCACTTTGCCCTGCCGACGAAGAGTCGGAGGAGGCACTGCTGCTGTTACTGCTTGCCTTGCGGCATTTGGAAAAAGGCACCCGACCGCTGCCGCTGATCAAAGCCGTTGTAGAATGGCGGTTGTTGGCAACAGCAGGATATATGGCTGACGTTACGGGCTGTGCCGCCTGCGGCAATCCCGACGGTGACCGTGTGTTTTTACCGACAGACGGCCTGTTTTATTGTCCTGCACACGCACCGCAAAGCGGCGTCGCCGTGTCGGCAGGTGCGCTCACCGCCATACGACACAGCATTACCTGCCCTGCGGATAAATGCTTTGGATTTTCCTTGTCGGACAGCTCGCTTTCCGCTTTTGGCGATGCCGCCGAACGGTTTATGAAGGCACAGCTCGGCCGCAGCTTCAAAACTTTGGATTTTTATCACGAGGTGAATCATTTTGGATCATCAGATCAAGGTGCTGGAACTTGATAAGATTTTAGACCGCCTTGCCAATGAAACGGCAGGCGGAGATGCCGCTGCACGTGCAAAAGGCCTGCACCCTGCGGTACATATTGACGAGGTAAACCGCCTTCTGAACGAAACGGACGATGCGTATCAGTTGATGGCACGCTTCGGTGCACCTTCCTTCGGCACACTGAAAAACATCAATGACAGCTTACACCGTGCGGCATCCGAGGCATCGCTGTCAGCACGTGAATTGCTGGATGTTGCCGTCCTGTTACGTACAGTGCGTGGCGTATCCGATTGGCGCAAGCATATTTTAGAAGCGGACACCGTGTTGGATGACCGCTTTTTCGCCCTGTCACCCAATAAGTATCTAGAAGAAAAAATCAATGCCACCCTGCCAAGTGAGGAAGAGGTGGCAGATACCGCTTCCCCCGCCCTTGCAGACATTCGCAGAAAGCTGCGGGCGGCAAGCACACGTGTGCGTGACCAATTAGATAAAATGGTACACTCTGCGGCAACGCAAAAATACCTGCAAGACCCTATCATCACCATTCGTGACGGACGGTTTGTAGTGCCTGTACGCATTGAACACCGTGCGGATGTGCCTGGTCTTGTACACGACACCTCCGCATCGGGTGCTACCGTATTCATTGAGCCGATGGCGGTGGTGGAAACCAATAACGAAATCCGTCTTCTCGAATCACGTGAGGCGGCGGAAATTGAACGCATTTTAGCGGAATTATCTGCGCAGGTTGGTGATTTTGCAGGCAGCATTGAGAGCGATTACGGGATCTTGGTGGAATTAAACCTCATTTTCGCCAAGGCACGTCTTGCATACGCCATGAAGGGCTCCCGACCCGCCGTCACCGACGACGGACATCTGCTGTTAAAAGGGGCACGGCATCCGCTTATCGATCCCGAAAAGGTGGTACCGATTGATGTGGAGCTTGGCGGCGCCTTTGACACTCTCGTTATCACGGGCCCCAACACCGGCGGTAAAACGGTCACCTTAAAAACGGTGGGACTGCTCACCTTAATGACCATGTGCGGTCTGTTGCCGCCTGTCAAAGACGGCAGTACCGTGTCGGTTTTTCGTAAAATACTGGTGGATATCGGTGACGAGCAATCTATCGAGCAGTCACTGTCCACCTTCTCCGCACACATGACCAATCTCATCCGCATTTTGAAGCAAGCCGACCACAAAACACTTGTGTTGATGGACGAGGTGGGTGCGGGCACCGACCCCGTAGAAGGTGCTGCATTGGCGGTGTCTATTTTGGAGCAATTACGTGCACAGGGTGCACGGGTCATCTCTACCACCCACTACGCCGAGTTAAAAGCATACGCCATTGAGACCACAGGCGTGGAAAACGGCAGTTGTGAGTTTGACGTGGCATCTCTGCGTCCTACCTACCGCCTGCTGATCGGCACACCCGGTCGGTCCAATGCTTTTGCTATTGCGGAAAAGCTGGGTATGGATATTTCCTTGGTACAACACGCCAAGGCACTCGTTTCGGGTGAGGATCGTCGATTAGAAGAGGTGGTTTCCGAGCTGGAAAGCCGCCGCAGCGAGCTGGAAGCACAGTTGGCTGACGCCAAACGTGCCGCCGCTGCTGCCGCCCACAAGGCAGAACAGCTGCAGACACATTTAGAACAGCTGGAAAAAGAACGGCTTGTCGCTTTGGAGGATGCCAGACGGGAAGGTGCACGTATCCTCGAAAAAGCACGTGCTGAGGCGGAAAGCTTACAGCAGGAATTGAAGGAAATCCGCAAAGTGAAACGCAGGTCGAATGCGGATTTGGCGGAAGCCTCCAGCCGCCTGAAATCCCGCCTTGCCTCTCTCGATGACCAATTAGACCCCGTAGTTGCCCGTGCAGATGACGGCTACGTGCTTCCCCGCACACTCAAGGTCGGGGACAAGGTGATGCTCAAGGATATCGGCAAGGAAGCAGTGGTCCTGGCAGCACCCAACGGCGAGCAGGTAGAGGTGCAAATCGGCGTTATCCGCACCCGCACACCGCTTTCCAACTTAAAGCTCTGCGACCAAAATAAAACCGCACAAAAGACCGCATCCAAACGCAGTAACGGCGGCAGACAGGGTTCCCTCACCTCCCGTATGGAGAGAAGTGCCGAAACCGATTTGGATTTACGTGGCATGAACGCAGAGGAAGCACTGTTAGAGGTAGACCGCTTTATCGACAATGCCGTTCTGGCAGGGTTAGAAAGGGTTACTATCATTCACGGCAAGGGCACAGGGGTGTTGCGTACCGCTGTGGGACAGCACTTAAAACGACATCCCTCGGTTAAGGGACATCGGCTCGGCACCTTTGGCGAAGGCGAAACGGGTGTCACGGTGGTAGAACTTAAATAAACGAAAAAAACACGGTGTGTCATTCGACACACCGTGTTTTTTATGGTCATTTAGCCAACCCAGACGCCGGAGGCGTTAAAGGTGTACTTTTTACCGCCGATGGTGACGGTTTTGTTCGCCACCATGTAGCCGTTGGCATCGCAGTAATACCACTTGCCGCCGTCTTGTACCCATTTGCTCTTGGTCATAGAGCCGTTAGCGTCAAGGTAAATCCAACCCACGGAATCCTGTTTCCAGCAGTTGGTGACCGCATAGCCGTCAGCACCGAGGTAGCACCAGCCCTTGCTGTCCTTTGCCCATGCGTTAGTCAGC
>JAZNXY010000139.1:0-11583 GCA_045594105.1 Acutalibacteraceae bacterium
TTGTAGTTCATACGAATCCTCCTTTGGTGTTTATTGTGTGGTAACTTTATTCTACCAGAGATTCGTATGAACTTCTATTTTATTTTGCTAAAGTGTTGCACTTGATAGTATAACTCACCGGAAGAATAAAAAGAGCAGACACGATGTGTCTGCTCTTTTTGCATTAGAAAATCAATGTATCTATGAGGTATAAAACCGCAATATGTGCAGGATAAAAAATGTAAAAGGCATATTTGAGCTTCGGCGTGCCACGCTTACCGTTATATAAGAACAATAACGGCAAGGCAAGTAAGGCAAACCAAACAAATGACATAGAGGAAAACGTATAAATGCAATACAGCAGTAATCCGACAGAAAAAGCAACGACCTTTTTGGGCTTGTCATTCCATAAAACAACTGTTGAAGGGAGCAGTATGCCGAAAATGTTGTAATCCAAATCAAAACGGAACGGTAAAAACCTTTTCAGAAAAAAACAGATAAACACCGCACAGCACAGCACCGCTGCCACCGCCGCAATGTTTCCGAATGAGTGCTTTTCTTTCAGACGCAGCAGTGAAAAACATAATAAAACGGCGATGGAGAAGGTAAGCAGTATATTCAGGAACAAGAAACGGAAATTGCCGTGTAGAAGTCGTTCGGCGATTTCAACCGACTGACATATAACACCAAGGGAAAACAGTTGTAAAAAGTAGCGGGTTTTATTGCGGGTGTGTATACATCCTTCACCGATGAGAAAGGCAAACAGAGGCATCGCAAGACGACCGATATACCGAAAAACGAGATATTGGGGGAAGAGGACATATCCGATGTGGTCAATCAACATCGCAATACAGGCAATGATTTTGAGCTTATTTCCCGTCACAAGCAACACCTCCGTTAAAAGTATTTTCAACAAAATTATAATGTTGTCGTTCTGGAATGTCAATAGGAGATGCTATCGGGCGTTTGGAGGACTTTTTTGGCTTTTTCCGCACTTTGACTTGCTTTTATTAATAATAAGTAGTATACTAACTCTGTGTGTTGCGAGGGGTGATTATATATGATACGAACTGAACATACAGATGATAGGTGGAAGTTCTCGTTTGTAACATATGAACCGCAAGAAAAGCCGGCTTCACTGCCACTGATTATCCAGTTACACGGTGCGGGTGAACGTGGTGATGACTTGTCTTTGGTAGATGTGAATGGGTTTTCCGCTTTGTTGAAAGAACGGGACTATCCCTGCCTTTTTGTGATGCCACAATGCCCGAGGGATACCTTTTGGGCGGCACGTGTGGAATCGCTCGTCGCATTTGTGGAACAGTTGAAAGAAGTATATCCTGTTGATGAAAACCGCGTGTATCTGACGGGACTCAGTATGGGTGGCTTTGGTACCTGGTATACAGCGATGGCACGCCCCGATTTGTTTGCGGCAATCGCACCGATGTGCGGCGGCGGTATGGCGTGGAATGCACATGCCCTGACAATGCCTGTGTGGGCATTTCACGGGGTGGATGACCCTGCTGTTTCGGTAACCCAATCGGATGAAATGGTAGAAAAATTGAAGCAGCTGCATCGTACGGTAAAATATAACCGTATGGACGGTGTGGGACACAACGTTTGGCAATACGGCTATACCGATGAATTGATACAGTGGTTATTGTCCCAAAAGCGGGGAGAGGAGTGACCGAAATGGAAAAGTTAAAAGTGTATGCGGAAAGCTTTAAGCTGAAGTTTGAGAAGTTTATCACCGGCTGTGATGCACTCGAGGAATTGGGCTTGTGGGATAAGGAACAGAACGGTGAAATGGAGGCGTTCTATTCCGCCGATATGGTGAGCGTGATTATTCGTCTCACGGCTGTTGACGGAAAAATCGTGTATGATGAAGTGAAATATATTAACGATGTTTTTGGCTTTTCGTATACGGTAGAAGAATTACGTGCTATTTATGCAGACTGTAAAGAAGCTATTGAAACGGTGTTTTCGGAGGACCTTGCCAACGGATACTCCTTGATGAAACGTATCAACGAGAAGCTGGCAGAGGCATACAAGGAATTGATTTTACTGATTTGTGATATTGTCATTGAAAGCGACGGCGTGATTGCCAATGCCGAAACAGAAATGGCAAAGAAGCTGAAAGCACTTGGTAAATAAGAATGAAAATCATTGTCTGTCTGGATGATAAAAACGGTATGCTGTTTAACAACAGACGTCAAAGCAGTGATCGTTTGTTGCGTGAACGCATCCTGTTGCTCACCAAGGGTGCTCGGCTGTGGATGAATACATACTCCGCAAATCAGTTTGCACAGGATGAAAATATCTTGGTGGATGAGCACTTTATGGAAAAAGCAGAACAGGGCGATTATTGCTTTGTTGAAAATACAGATGTTTTGCCTTTTGCGGAAGCAATAGAGGCGGTCGTTGTATACTGTTGGAATGCGGTGTATCCGTCTGATATGCACTTCCCGACGACTCTCTTGGAAGGTAAGACGCGGATATCTGCCAAAGATTTTGCGGGCTATTCTCACCCGAAAATCACCGAGGAGATTTACGAATGGTAACAAAGAACATACGTGTATTGACGTGCCTTGTAGTGTTGCTTCTTACTGTGACTGCATGTGCCGCACCGCTACCACCGTCTTCTATGAACGCAGATGCGTATACTGTAGATACGGTCCCTGCGTTCAACGGCAGCCCGTATATAGCAATAAACGGAAACGAGCCGTCCTTTGCGTCGACGGAGCTGGTGACGGAAGGGTATGAAAGATACGCACCGTTGGATTTACTCGGTCGATGCGGTACTGCAATGGCTTGTGTCGGCAAGGAAATGATGCCGACGGAGGAACGTGGCAGCATCGGCAGTGTGAAACCATCGGGTTGGCAAACAGTCAAATATGATATTGTAGACGGCAAATACCTGTATAACCGCTGTCACCTTATCGGGTATCAGCTGACCGGTGAGAACGCAAATGAACAAAATCTGATAACAGGTACACGGTTTCTCAATATAGAAGGAATGCTGCCGTTTGAAAATATGGTCGCAGATTATGTGAAGGAAACAGGCAACCACGTCATATACCGTGTGACACCTGTTTACGATGGCGTCAATTTGGTGGCACGTGGCGTACAGATAGAAGCAAAATCGGTGGAGGATCAAGGCGAGGGCATTTCCTTTAACGTATATGCCTATAATGCACAACCGGGTGTTTCTATCAACTATTTGAACGGTGACAGTGTCTTGGAAAGCGAGAAGACAACGGTCGTTACCACAATACGGGAAGTATCAAAACAACAATATGTCCTTAACACAAGCTCTAAGAAAATACACCTACCCTCGTGCGGGGCTGTAAAATCTGTAAAAGAGGCCAATAAAAGTGTGGTGTATGAGTCCAAAGAGTCTTTGCTGAAGCAAGGATATGAGGCGTGCAAAAGCTGCAATCCGTAAGGGATGAGATTATAAAAGGGAAAAGGTTATAAAGATGAAGGAACAGAGAAGCAATTTTACAGGTAAAATCGGTTTTGTTTTGGCGGCGGCAGGCTCTGCTGTCGGCCTTGGCAATATTTGGCGTTTTCCGTATTTGGCGGCAAAATACGGCGGCGGTATTTTCTTGTTGGTATATTTGATACTTTCGGTCACATTCGGTTTTGTGCTGTTGTGTGCGGAAATTGCACTTGGCAGAAAAACAGGACAAAGCCCTATCAACGCATTT
Source organism: Acutalibacteraceae bacterium (assembly GCA_045594105.1). Taxonomy (GTDB): domain Bacteria; phylum Bacillota; class Clostridia; order Oscillospirales; family Acutalibacteraceae; genus URNF01. Next base: position 3,690 of record JAZNXY010000139.1, read on the forward strand.
AAATCTCTTGATAAACGCTTTACCTTCGTCGGTTGGCTGGCGGCGATTATTCCTGCAATCATTCTGCCGTATTATTCGGTCATCGGCGGCTGGGTTGCAAAATATTTTGCTGTTTTTGTAAGCGGCGGTATGCAAACGGCGGCGACCGACGGCTTTTTTGAGTCTTTTATTGCGTCTCCCATACAACCGATCGGCTTGTTCCTTTTGTTTATTGGCTTGACGGCGCTGATTGTGCTTTTCGGCGTGGAGAAAGGCGTGGAAAAGGTCAGCAAGGTGATGATGCCCGTTTTGGTTGTGTTGACCGTCTTTATTGCGGTATACACCATGTTGATGCCGGGGGCAATGCGGGGTGTTGTGTACTACTTAAAACCCGATTTTTCGCATTTTTCTGCAACCACCGTGTTGGCGGCAATGGGCCAGCTGTTCTATTCGATGTCCATTGCGATGGGTATTATGATCACCTACGGCTCGTATATGAAAAAGGATATCAGCATTGAAACTTCTGTCAAACAAATCGAATTGTTTGATACGGGCATTGCCTTCCTTGCGGGTCTTATGATTGTTCCGGCAGTCTTTACTTTCTCGGGCGGCGATGCGGCGGCACTGAACAAGGGCCCCGGTCTCATGTTTGTAACCTTGCCAAAGGTTTTTGAATCGATGACGGGTGGTGCCATCATTGGTGCGGTATTTTTCTTTATGGTGCTGCTTGCGGCGCTGACCTCCTCTATTTCCCTTATGGAAACAGTAGTATCCGTGCTGCGTGATAAACTCGGTTGGGGCAGAAAAACGAGCTGTTTTGCCGTTTTGGGACTTTTGTTGTTGCTTGGCGTGCCTTCTTCGCTCGGATTTGGCCTGTGGAGTGATTTTTCTGTTGCAGGCCTGACGATTCTCGATATGTTAGATTTTCTCAGCAACAGCGTTCTGATGCCGATAACGGCGATTTTCACCTGCGTTTTTGTTGGCTTCGTTATTGGTACAAAGTCGTTGACCGATGAGATTGAACTTAGCGGTAAGTTTAAGCAGAAAAAGATGTTTGAGGTGGTTATCAAATACGTGGCTCCGATCTGCATTTTATTGATATTGATAAGTTCAGTTTTGGATGGACTTGGCATTATGAAGATATAATGAAAACACTCCGAAGATTTCCTTCGGAGTGTTTTTTATTTTTGGGAGGCGGTGCTTTGGTGTATTTTATACATTTCTTCGGCAGCCAGGCGTGCTTTGGCGACAACGGCATCCTTTTTGGGGAAACAATAGTATAAGCGTTCTTTATTGCCGATACAGATGACGTCGCCGATTTCGTACCAATAATAGTCGGCATATAAGCCGTAGCAGGACTTAGGTGATTGGGTGTATTCCAATTTGTCGTCACAGCCGGTCAGCTTGAATCCGTCTGCCGTATGCATCAGTTGTCCGTCTCCGACCATGTAAATGGCTTTGTAATCGGACAAAATGCCGATATCTACTGCGGTATCTAAAAGGTATTCGCCGCTTTCGATTTCTTTGCGTACACACTCTCGTTCCCAGTTGTACCAATCGGGTATGTGAGAGAACGCAGTGTCTCCGTCGGTTGCGGCCAACTGCCCGTACGCATTCATCTCATATACCTTGCCGCAAGCGTGACAGGTGAGGTGGATGCCTTTACCTTCGGTTTTGCCTTCTGCATAGCAATGCGGACAACGATACAGAATACGGTGTAATCCGTCTGCACGGAACGATGCATCGACAACAACACCGTCTTCTTTTTGCTTTGCGAAATTATCAAAAGTAAAAGCAGCATCGATAATGGCATCTATTTCTTCGACACTTTTCTCTTTGATTTCTTCTCTGGTTAATAAGCAATGAAGGTTGGCAGACACCTTGACCTTCCTTTTTTGCAACCCGTTATATAAAGGGTCACGCAGAAATGCACCGTCGGTCAAAACGGTCAATACGGATACATCTAACTTTTTCAGCAAGGTGCCGAGATGACGGGGAAGGGGAGTGGCACATCCGTCAAAGCTGTAACTCGCCTCCGGATACATCAGGATACTGGTCTTTAGTTTATTGACAGTATACAGCATATCTCGGATAAGACCTACGTCGGTAACGAACTTTTGGGTGGGAATGCAGCCGATTTGCCGCATTAACCATTCCTTCCCAACAAAACCGTCGGAGGTACACACAATACAGTACGGTTGCGGATAGAAAAGCTTAGAAACGATTTCGAGGTCGATAAAGCTTGAATGATTCATCAAAATAAGATAGGGGCCTTTGCCCGCTTTGTCCATGCGGCTTTTGGTAAAGCCAAAACGTGTGGCAACTAGATCGGGAATGGCGGCAATGCGGATAATGGTACGAAACAGGATATGCGGTTTTTTCGGACGTTTATGTGCGGGCCTTTTACGAGAGACAGCATACTCGAAAGATACACGCTTTTGTTTAATCTTCAAAAGAAACCCCTCCGTCGACATTCTTTGTTAATATTCTACAATATTTTCTTTGGATTAGCAAGGTAAATTATTTCCTATTACCCTTGTATTTTTATGACGTCGGTGGTATCCTTTTACAGAAAGAAGGAATGTGAGATGTTCGAGACTTTTAAGGCGACCTTAGCACCGATGTTGGTGCTGTTTTCGTGTATGGTTATCGGCTTTGTGCTGAAGAAGAAGGCGCTGACACCTGATAATACCGCCGCCGTTTTATCCAAACTTGAAAACAATGTATTGGTACCGGCATTGATTATCAATACCTTTATGAAATACTGCACCGTTGCATCTATCAAAGAGCAGTACAAATTGATTTTGTATTGTTTGTTGGCATTGGCCATCGCCATTGCTATTGCACTTTTTCTTTCGCAGTTTTTTTCTAAAAACGATGCGTATCAACGAAACATTTACACCTATGCGTTGACCTTCGGTAATTTCAGTTTTATGGGCAATGCTGTTGTTCTCGCAATTTTTGGCGATGCGATGCTGTATAAGTATATGTTGTTCCTGCTGCCTTTGAATCTTGCGGTGTATACCTGGGGTATGATGATTTTAATACCTCGTGTGGATATGCGAGGAAATCCTCTGAAAAACTTGCTGAATCCGATTTTCTTCTCTATTCTTATCGGTGCTTTTCTCGGCTTGACGGGGTTTGGCAAATATATTCCTTCATTTATCACCAGCACAATCTCGAATTGTGCGGCTTGTATGGGTACATTGGCGATGGTACTGACAGGTTTTGTTGTCGGTGGATACAAAATATCCTCTTTGTTGAAGAACAAAAGGGTGTATGTGGCAACGGCACTGCGCTTGATTGTTTTGCCGACACTTTTTATAGGAATCGCCAAGCTGTGCGGTGCGGACGAGACCACACTCGTGTGTATGCTGTTCGCTTTTGCAACACCGCTCGGTCTTAATACAGTGGTGTTTCCTGCTGCGTATGGCGGTGATACGAAAACGGGTGCTGCCATGGCGATGATCTCCCACTCGTTATGCGTCATCACCATACCGCTGATGTATGCACTGTTAACGCTGATACTGTAAGAAAGACGGCGCTTTGTACGAATGTTTATCGTGTATTTCCTGGGAAATACAACATTAACCCCCACAGCAGTATGCTGTGGGGGTTTTCTGTGCAAGGTATTGAAAAATACAAAATATTGTGTTATACTAATTAGGAATATAATGCAAAGGATGAAATATATGGATACTTTTGTAGAACAGATTGTTAAAAAGAAGAAAACGGTGATGGATTGGCTGATTATTATCGCAATTATTCTGGCTGCGTTTTTGCTGTCCAGCGTTATTTATTTGTACGTCAGATTCTTGGTGCCGATGATTGTTTTGGTTGTGTGGGGTGCCTGGTGGCTTTGTACCAACCGTAATATTGAATTTGAATATAGCATCACAAACGGCGAGATGGATGTAGATATGATTATTGCACAGCGCCGCCGTAAACGTCTGTGCTCCATTAAATGTGCGAAGGTAGAGGCATACGGCCCTGTAGAAACCGCCAATCTCGGTGATCGCAAGTTTGACCATACTGTGATGGCGGCACCTTCCGTTAACGAAGCCGGTAACTATTATTTTGTATATCGCAGTAAAAAATACGGTAGTACGTTGGTGCTGTTTCAACCTGAAGAGCGGGTGCAAAAGGCGTTTTATGCCGCATTACCGCGATTGATGCAGATTGAACTGGATAAGAAACTGAAAGATATGTAAAGGGGCGTTATTATGCTGACAGCGACTGCCGCACAGGTACGTGAAATTGAAAAACGGGCAATAGCGGACGGCTTGTCGGCGGGGCGTCTTATGGAAAATGCCGGTGCGGCGGCCGCACGGTATATCCGCACGGCTATGCAAAAGCCGCTTGACACCGTTATTCTCTGCGGAGCGGGTAATAACGGCGGTGTCGGCTTTGTGATTGCACGGAAGCTGTTTGAAAACGGTTACAAAGTAACCGTTGTTCTGGCCAACGGTATTCCGAAAACCGCTGCTGCACAGGAAGCGTACTCCAAAATGCCAACCGAGATCTCCCGTATCGATCTGATGGCGGAACCGTATCGTGCCGCCGCGGTGGTAGCGGCATCACAGGTGGTGGTGGATGCGGTGTATGGTATCGGCTTCTATGGCAATTTACCGCTTGCTGTAGCGCAATTGTTTGCGGTAATTACGCCGCAGCAAATAACCTTTGCTATAGATATCCCGAGCGGCCTTTCTTGCGATAGCGGAGAAGCGGATGCGGACACTTTTCGGGCGGATTATACATTGACCTTTATTGCAGCGAAGCCCGCACTGCTTATGTCGAAAAACAGGGTTTTTTGCGGCGAGGTAGGGGTGCTGTCTATCGGTATCGAAGAGACGGAAATTGCGGCTGTACTGGATACCGATGTTTTGAAGGAAGAAAATATAAAACCGCTGTTTTTGCCGAGAAAAGCGGATTCTCATAAAGGTACCTACGGGCATTTGCTGACGGTTTGCGGCAGTTTCGGTATGGCGGGTGCGGCTATTCTTTCCGCACGAGCTGCATTGCGTAGCGGCGTTGGATTGGTAACGGTGGCGTTGCCTCGCTCTATCTATCCGATTGTGGCAGCGGCGGTGCCGGAAGCCGTATTTTTACCGCTGGATGAAACTGAAGATGGTGTGTTGGCACGCAGCGCTCTGCGTCCCTTGCTGTCAGCAATGCAGAAAAAGGATGCGTTGCTGATTGGTTGCGGTTTGGGTAAAGGTGAATCGGTGGAAATGCTGGTTTGCGAACTGCTCGCTAATACAAAATGTCCTGTTGTATTGGATGCGGACGGTCTAAATGCTGTGGCAAAACATATAGATGTGTTGAAAACAGTTGACGTGCCGATTGTCCTGACACCGCACCCGGGTGAAATGGCACGCTTGTGTGCTGCCGATGTACCTGCAACCGAAGCGGATCGCATCGCATTGGCTATGTCTTTTGCCGCATATCACCGTGTTGTTTTGGCATTGAAAGGCCATCGCACGGTGGTGACGGACGGTGTTGCCTGCAAGATCAATACTACAGGCAATCCCGGTATGGCAACAGGTGGTAGCGGCGATGTGCTGGCAGGTATGACCGCTGCACTGATAGCACAGGGAATGCAGCCGATAGATGCTGCTAACAGCGGCGTGTTTTTACATGGTAAAGCAGGGGATGCAGCGGCAAAGCGATTGTCGCAGCATTCTATGTTGCCATCGGATATGCTCGATGAGCTTGGCGGACTGTTTTTAGAACTGGAGTAAGAGGTTTTTATATGAAACGGTCTTTGGTAATCGTTATATGTACGTTGCTTCTTTTTTTGTCATCCTGTGATTCGCCGATAAAGAAAAAGCCGGTCACCGAACAGTTTTCGTGCCACTTTTCCGCTGTATATGAACAATTACAGCTTGGCGGCACCGTGCAACGGGAAGAAAGCGGCACTTTAACGGTATCTCTTGTTCAACCGCCTGCATTATCGGGTTTGATATGCCAACTGAATGGTGACGATATGACTTTGAAGTTGGGTGATTTGGAATATAAAACAGAGGTAATTCCCGTAGCGGCGGTACCACGGCTATTACGAGAGGTATTGGATGCCTTGCGGTATGCCACGGCGGAAAAAAACGAAGCGGATATAACCACATATGCAGGTGTGGTCGGTACATACGCATTTACAGCTTTGGTATCAGCAAAAGACGGATGTATACAGTCGGTTTCTGTGCCTGATGCCAAGTTGGAAATACAGTTTACAGAAGTAATCAAAGCAGAAAATTAAAATAAAAGGGGTGTCTACCTTGCGTCTCAATTACAAACGCACATTTTTTGTCGGTCTGGCTTTTATGTCTATTCAGGCATTTTGGCAGCTGTACAATTATGTAATACCGCTGATTTTGGAACATACCTTCCGCTTGTCAGAGGATATTATCGGCTATGTTATGGCGGCAGATAATGTGTTGGCATTGTTCTTATTGCCGCTGTTTGGTGCTTTGTCTGATAAAACACATACACGTCTTGGTCGTCGTACGCCATATATTTTGGTTGGTACGGTGTTGGCGGCGGTGCTGATGGCACTTGTGCCGATTGCGGATTGGAATAAAAACTTTCCGATGTTTGTGATTGCGCTTGGTGTTTTGTTGCTTGTCATGTCTACATACCGTTCACCTGCCGTAGCACTGATGCCCGACGTAACACCGAAGCCCTTGCGTTCCAAGGCAAATGCGATTATTAACCTGATGGGTGCTATCGGCGGTATCTTTGCATTGGGTGTCATCACCTTCTTGCTTCCGAAAATTGACATTACAACGGGGGAGAAACCGAGCAGCTATTTGCTGGTGTTTGCGATTATCGCAGTGTTTATGTTGGTAGCAGCTGTTGTGCTGCCGTTTACCGTTAAGGAAAACAAACTGGTGGCAGCAATGCCGCCTGAGCCGGAAGAAGAGAAGGGCGAGGTTGGGAAGATGTCCCGACCTGTGAGAAGAAGTCTTATCTTTATGCTGTTGTCGGTAGCACTATGGTATATGGCATATAATGCCGTAGATAGTGCATATTCCCGTTACGTATTGGATGTATGGGGCGTGAACGAAAGTCTTGGCTCAACCATGATGATCGTGGCAATGGCGGTGGCAACTATCAGCTATGTGCCTATCGGCATTATCTCTTCGTCTATTGGCCGTAAAAAGGTCATTTTAGGCGGCGTTATTATGATGGGCGTTGCGTTCGCCGCAGGTATGCTGTTTACCTCCTATTCACCGCTCGCATACGTTGTAATGGGTGTTATCGGCATCGGCTGGGCTGCCATTAACGTCAACTCCTATCCTATGGTAGTGGAAATGAGCCGTGGCAGTGATGTTGGTAAATACACCGGCTATTATTACACCTTCTCTATGGCGGCACAGGTGGCAACGCCGATTTTATCCGGCTATTTGTTCAAGCATTTCAGCTATAGCGTGCTGTTCCCGTATGCTGTGGTGTTTACCGCTTTGGCATTTCTCACCATGCTGATGGTAAAACACGGTGATGTGAAGGCCGAAAAGAAGGCATCCTTACTGGAAAACTTTGATGTAGATGACTAATGGAAAAACCGCACCTTTTTGGTGCGGTTTTCCGCTTGACAAACATATAAAGTAGGCGTATACTAAGCAAGAACAAATGTTCGAAAATATAAAAGGAGGGTTTCGTTTTGGACAGAACAATATTGCATTGTGACTGTAATTGCTTTTTTGCGTCTGTAGAAATGGTGCGGGACCCTTCCTTGCGGAATGTACCTATGGCAGTGTGCGGTGACCCTGATAATCGACATGGTATTATCCTCGCAAAAAACGATTTGGCGAAGGCGGCAGGGATAGTGACTGCGGAAACGATATGGAAAGCACAGAAGAAATGCCCCGAACTGCGTCTTGTGCTGCCGCATCACGATATGTATGCCGAATATTCGCAT
>JAZNXY010000140.1:0-24250 GCA_045594105.1 Acutalibacteraceae bacterium
GCCAAAGTATAAGTGTACTCGGTTTTCACGATGGGCTTGGGAGCAAACTTAGTGCCTGCAGGAGCAGCCGCTTTTTCGTCTGCGTTCAAAGCGAACGGACGAATGGTCGCATGCGGACATACGAAGGAGCACTTGTTACATTTTGCACAAGTGTCAGCATTCCATTCAGGAACGAGCACTGCTACGCCACGTTTTTCGTAAGCGGAAGCACCGTGTTCGAAGGTGCCGTCTGCGTGATCCATAAATGCGGATACAGGCAGGGAGTCGCCGTCCATTTTGGAAACGGGTTTCAAGATGGTATCAACCATTTTGACCAGTTTCGCAGGACCTTCGGCTTTGTCAGCAGCACCGTCGTCGGTTGCATTCGCCCATGCAGCAGGTACATCTACCTTCACGAAGGCGGAAACACCGGCATCGATAGCGTTGTGGTTCTTTTCAACAACGTCCATACCCTTCTTGGAGTAGGAACGGGTAGCTGCGTCTTTCATGTACTGTACAGCTTCCTCGATGGGCATGATCTTTGCCAGAGCAAAGAATGCTGCCTGCAGGATGGTATTAGTACGTTTGCCCATGCCAACCTTTGCGGCAAGGTCGATAGCGTTAACGAGGTACAGCTGAACATTGTTTTCAGCGATGTAGCGTTTGGTTTCCGCATTCAGATGCTGGTCGAGCTCTTCAGCAGTCCACTGGCAGTTGATGAGGAATACGCCACCGGGTTTTACGTCGTTAACAATCTTAAAGCCCTTCAACAGATAGGACGGGTTGTGGCAAGCCACGAAGTCCGCTTTATTGATGTAGTACGGGCTCTTGATCGGCTGGTCGCCGAAACGCAGGTGAGAAATGGTCACACCGCCGGTTTTCTTGGAGTCATACTGGAAGTATGCCTGCACGTATTTGTCGGTGTGGTCACCGATGATTTTGATGGAGTTTTTGTTCGCACCAACGGTACCGTCGCCGCCAAGACCCCAGAACTTACATTCGATGGTGCCTGCAGCCGCAGTGCCGGGAGCGGGTTTCTCTTCGAGGGAGAGACCGGTAACGTCGTCAACGATACCGAGGGTGAACTGCTCTTTGGGAGCGTCCTTTGCCAACTCGTCATATACAGCGAATACGCTCGACGGAGGCGTGTCTTTGGAGCCCAGACCGTATCTGCCGCCCACTACCTTGATGCCTGCACGGCCAACCTTCGCCAGTGCGGTAACAACATCCATATACAGCGGTTCGCCCAAGGAGCCGGGCTCTTTGGTGCGGTCGAGAACAGCAACCTTTTTCACGGTTGCCGGAATGGCTTCTGCCAATTTTTCTGCACTGAACGGACGATACAGACGAACTTTAACAAGACCGACCTTCTCGCCTTTCGCCAGTAGGTAGTCGATAACCTCTTCCGCAACGTCGCAGAAGGAGCCCATCGCTACGATAACACGGTCAGCATCCGCTGCGCCGTAGTAGTTGAACAATTTGTAGTCGGTGCCGAGTTTGGCATTGACTTTGTCCATATACTTTTCAACGATGGCGGGAACCGCATCATAGTATTTGTTGCAAGCTTCACGATGCTGGAAGAAGATGTCGCCGTTTTCGTGAGAACCACGCATGACGGGACGCTCGGGATTGAGTGCACGTTTACGGAACGCCGCAACAGCGTCCATATCGCACATTTCTTTCAGATCCTCGTAATCCCAGATCTGAATCTTCTGGATTTCGTGAGAGGTACGGAAACCGTCAAAGAAGTTAATAAACGGTACACGGCTTTCGATGGTAGCAAGATGCGCTACAGCGCCGAGGTCCATAACTTCCTGGGTGTTGGTTTCGGCGAGCATCGCAAAACCGGTCTGACGGCAGGCATACACGTCGGAATGGTCACCGAAGATGTTCAGCGCATGAGAAGCTACGCAGCGTGCAGAAACATGGAAAACCGAGGGAAGCAGTTCGCCCGCGATTTTATACGAGTTCGGAAACATCAGCAACAGACCATGAGAAGCGGTATAGGTGGTGGTCAACGCACCTGCGTTCAGGGAACCGTGTACGGTACCGGCTGCGCCGGCTTCGGACTGCATTTCGGATACCTTTACGGTAGTGCCGAAGATGTTTTTCTGACCTGCGGCTGCCCACTGGTCAACATAGTCCGCCATGGGGCTGGAAGGTGTGTTAGGATAGATACACGCAACCTCGGTAAATGCATAAGACACGTATGCCGCAGCATTGTTACCGTCCATGGTCTTGAATTTTCTTGCCATTGGTATATTCCTCCTTTAAGGATTAAAATAACATCTTTTCGGTGGACGTAATCCACCATCTGTTAGCATAGCATATTTTTAAAATTATGTAAATGGTTTTTTATATAAATAACAAAAAATTTGTTAATTTTTTGTCGAAGTTCTAAATCGGCCGTTTTGACTGCAAAAAGCGGTTTTTCGCAAACTCTTTATGCCGTTTTTCTCTCGTTTTCTCTCGCTTTTGGCTGTTTTTCTCATTTTTTCGCTGTTTTTGCCCGTTGACAGATTGTTAAAAAACCTATATGATATATCCGATCGGATTTTCGCACCACTGTGCGGTAAAAATTAACATCCGACCTCAACTGCATCGATTTTTGCAGTTATGAAAGGGGAAACTTTTCATCATGGACCCTGCTCCTACAGGATCTCTTGTGCTGACGACTGCAGCGCAGAGCGCAGCCGTTGGCGAAAACTTCGTCGGACAAATGATTTTACTGTTTGTTCTGATTCTCTGCAACGCCTTTTTCGCGGCGTCTGAAATTGCGATCATCTCCCTTAACGATGCCAAAATCGCAAAAATGGCAGAAGAAGGGCACAAAAAAGCAAAGCAAGTGTTAGCTCTCACCGCCAACTCCTCACGGTTTTTGGCAACCATTCAGGTTGGTGTCACCCTGGCGGGCTTCCTGACCTCCGCTACTGCGGCACAATCCTTATCCGCACCGCTTTGTGCCTGGTTTATCGGATTGGTACCCCAAGCCGCCGCTTTTGAAACACTGGTATACGGCGTGAGCGTGGTGGTTGTCACTCTGATTATTTCCTACTTCTCCTTAGTGTTGGGCGAGCTGGTACCCAAACGTATTGCGATGCAAAAGCCCGAACCCATCGCCTTTGCATTTATCGGCGGTGTGCGGTTTGTGGCAGCACTTACAAGGCCGTTTGTATGGTTCTTGTCTGCATCTACTAATGTTGTTGTACGTTTGTGCGGTATGGATCCCCACGCAGACGAGGAAAACGTCACCGAGGAAGAAATCCGTATGCTTGTCGATGTCGGCGAAGAAAAAGGCGTCATCGAAGAAGTGCAGAAGGATATGATCAATAATATCTTCGAATTTGATGACCTCACCGCAGGCGAAATTATGACGCCCCGCACTGACGTAGCAGCGGTAGATGTGGAAGATTCTCTTGAGGAGATCCTGCGTGTCGGTGTGGACGAGGGATACTCCCGCCTGCCGGTATATGAAGAGGATATTGACCATGTCATCGGCATCCTGCACATCAAAGACCTGCTTCCTTACGTGGGCAGAGAGGTGCCCGAAGGGGTGACTGTACGTAATCTCCTGCGTGAAACCTACTTTATTCCCGAAACCAAGCATTGTGGCGACCTGTTCTCCGAAATGACCGCCAAGCACATGCAAATGGCTGTGGTGGTGGACGAATACGGCGGCGTCGCAGGCATTGTCACCGTAGAGGACCTGCTCGAATCCATCGTTGGTAATATGCAGGACGAGTTCGACGATGAGGAAGAGGAAATTACCCAGCTGAATGAAACCTCCTTTGTGGTGGACGGCTCCACCTCGTTGGAGGAATTGGCGGACCGTCTGGACGTTGACTTTCCTGAAGGCGATTACGAAACGGTCGGCGGCTTTTTGTTACAGCAGCTCGGTCGTATCCCCGAGGCGGACGAGCATCCGCAGGTGCAGTTTGAAAACGTTCTGTTTACCATTCAGGCGATGGATGACCGCCGCATTGATGAAGTGCACGTTGAACTGTTGCCGATAGAGGAAGAAAGCGAGGAGTCCGAAGAAGGTAACGGCAAGAAGGACAAGCTCGAAAAGGATAAATCTTCCAAAACCTAAAAAAAGTCAAAAAAACAGTTGACAAATGAGAAACCTTAGGTTATAATACAATCCGCCCCTTGAAAAATGGGGGCGGAGATATGGCTGTATAGCTCAGTTGGCTAGAGCATGCGGTTCATACCCGCAGTGTCATTGGTTCAAATCCAATTACAGCCACCAAAACGGCCCGATGGTCAAGCGGTTAAGACACCGCCCTTTCACGGCGGTATCACGGGTTCGATTCCCGTTCGGGTCACCAAACTTTGGGCGCATAGCTCAGCTGGTTAGAGCGCCTGCTTCACACGCAGGAGGTCAGCGGTTCGAGTCCGTTTGCGCCCACCAAAGAAAGCAACCCCACTCTCGTGGGGTTGCTTTTTTGGTTGTGTCTCTCGGCTCAAACCCGCTGAACTCCGCTTTGCGGAGTTCCTGCATTTTCGCGCACGCTGACACCATCGCGTGCGTTTTTGCTTTCGCAAAAATACCGAAAATTGCCCCAAAACAAACAGTATGCCACATCTTGCACGTCTGTTTAAGACGGCAGGGTAATGCAGGAGTTCGACCTTGTCGAACTCCACAAGTCCGCTTTGCGCCGTCTTTGCAACCACCCCATAGGGTGGTTGCTTTTTTGGTGGCGTGACACGGTGAGAATTGGAGTTGCTGCGCAACTCCGTCGAGTTTTGCTAACGCAAAACATCGCACCTAACCTCGCTACGCAACTCCGTCGAGTTTTGCTGACGCAAAACATCGCACCCAACCTCACTGCGCAACTCCGTCGATACTCGCTATCGTTCGGTCGCACCTACGGATTTTCCAAAAAGTGCAACAGTATTCCGATTTTTTACTAAACAAACAGAAGAAAAGCGGTGTGGCTTTCGCCACACCGCTTTTTATCATTATTTAGCCAACCCAGACGCCGGAAGCGTTAAAGGTGTACTTTTTACCGCCGATGGTGACGGTTTTGTTCGCCACCATGTAGCCGTTGGCATCCAGATAATACCATTTGCCGCCGTCTTGTACCCAGGCGGATTTGGTCATAGAACCTTCGGAATTGAGGTAAATCCATCCCACGGAATCCTGTTTCCAGCAGTTGGTGACCGCATAGCCGTCAGCACCAACATAGCACCAGCCGTGAGAGTCTTTGCACCATGCATTGGTCAGCATAGCACCGTTAGAGCCGAGGTATACCCAGCCGACAGAGTCTTTCTTCCAGGCATTGGTTGCCATCACGCCGTTGGCTTCCATATAATACCATTTGCCGCCGTCCAGCACCCAACCCTGTTTAACCATGGTGCCATTCTTGTAGTAATACCATTTGCCGCCGTCCGCTTTCCAGCCCGTAAAGGTAACGGTGCGGTTCTGATGACATACGTTACATTCGGCATCCAGCTCGTCATCATATGTATGCTTACCGGTCGGGTCGATCACGGTGTTTTCACTGCGTGTTGCGTGACAAACGGAGCATTCTTCGTGTTTTTTACCTGCTTCACCGCAGTTGCCGGCATCGTCGGTTACCCAATCGAAGTCATGTGCTTCTTTGTCGGCGATATGACCGCAAGCACATTCATTCCAGTGATAGTCCGCATCTTTTTTCGGCTTCAGATCATGGTCTTCACGGCTTGCTTCGTCAACAGCACCGCAGGTACATTCATCCCAATGCTGTTCGTCGTTATTTTCCTGTTCGGTATATGTATGTTCTACTTTGTCGGTAGCATGACCGCAAGCACATTCATTCCAGTGATAGTCCGCATCTTTTTTGGGCTTCAGATCATGGTCTTCACGGCTTGCTTCGTCGACAGCACCGCAGGCACATTCATTCCAATGCTGTGCGTCGTCTTTTTCCTGTTTGGTATATGTATGTTCTACTTTGTCGGTAGCATGACCGCAAGCACATTCATTCCAGTGATAATCCGCATCTTTGTTCGGCTTCAGATCATGGTCTTCACGGCTTGCTTCATCAACAGCGCCGCAACCGCATTTATACCAATGCTGTTCTTCATCATAATCCCGCACAGCATAGTTATGCTCGCCGGTCGGATCGATTACGGTGTTCTCGCTGCGAACCTCGCCACAGACGGTACATTCTTCGTGCTTTTCGCCGGGCTCGTTGCAGCTGGGATGCGCATCGATGACCCAATCAAAGTCATGTGCCTTTTTGTCGGCGATATGACCGCAAGCACATTCATTCCAGTGATAGTCCGCATCTTTATTGGGCTCCAGCTCATGGTCTGCACGGCTTGCTTCGTCGACGGCGCCGCAGGTACATTCATTCCAATGCTGTTCGTCGTTTTTTTCCTGTTCGGTATATGTATGTTCTACTCTATCGGCAACAGCACCGCAGGCACATTCCGTCCAATGGTAATCTTCATCCTTTTTCTGCTCGGTATATGTATGCTCTACTTTGTCGACGATATGACCGCAAGCACATTCATTCCAGTGATAGTCCGCATCTTTGTTGGGCTCCAGCTCATGGTCTGCACGGCTTTCTTCATCAACAGCGCCGCAAACACATTCCATCCAGTGCTGATCATCATCGCCGCCTTGTTCGGTGTAATTGTGCTCACCGGTCGGAGGGATGTCGGTGTTTTCGTTACGTTTTTCGTGACACACGGCACATTCTTCGTGCTGTTTGCCGGGTGCGCCGCAGCTTGCCGGCTCATCGGTTACCCATTCAAAGTCATGGGGTGCCTCACGGTCCTCATCACACACGTTACAGTCGGTGTCGCAAACATCGTCATACGTATGTCCTTCGTCACACTGCGTAAAGTGCCACTCGGCCGCCTGCAAGACATCGTTGCCTTCGCCAACGGTAAGTGCTGCCTTCTGTGCCGCAGTACCGCCATAGTACACATCGGTCAAGGCGGCGCAATCTGCAAAAGCACCGTTGCCAACAGCGGCGACGTCCGCACCAAAGGTAACGGCGGTCAAGTTACCGCAGCCGTTAAATGCAAAAGCGCCGATATTGGTAACGCCATCTTCGATGACTACCTCGGTAATCTCGGTACTCCACGGCAAAAGACCTTCGGCAGTATAATCCGCCATAGCACCTTCGCCATTGATGGTGAGCTTGCCACCGGCAAGTGTCCAGGCGCAATCGCCCGTTGTACCTTTTGTGCCAAGCAGATCGCCCATTTCGATTTCTACGTCATAGGCCGCAAAGGCACTGATCGGCAAAACCGACACGAGCATCAGCAGGCAGAGGGTCAAAGCCAACAGTTTTTTCATTACGCATCCTCCTAAAAGCTAATAATCATACAAAAGTATTATACAACCTGCTGCCTCTTTTGTCAATGATGCACAGAGAAAAAAAGGCCATCTTATGAAATCTCTTGCACTTTTTTTCTGCACAGTGTATACTGTACCCACTATGTGTACGGAGTGTCAGTATGTCTGTTGTTGAAATTGCCGATTTTTCGGCCCCCGAGTTGGATATATATGCCCGTCTGACCGAGGCACAGCTTCGCTGTCGTCTGGAAGCGGAAAAGGGTATTTTTATTGCGGAAAGCACGAAGGTGATTGGCACCGCATTGGATGCGGGGTACACACCGTTGTCTCTCCTTATGGAACAAAAGCATATCACGGGAGATGCCGCACACATCATAAAACGGTGTGGGGATATTCCCGTGTACACCGCCGCCCGGGAGGTGTTGGCAAATCTTACGGGATACACCTTGACCCGTGGTGTTTTATGTGCCTTCCGCCGCCCCATATTACCTGCCGCCGAAGCCCTCTGTGAAGGTGCACGGCGCATCGCTGTGCTGGAAGGGGTGGTGGATTCCACCAACATCGGCGCCATTTTCCGTTCGGCCGCCGCTATGGGCGTGGATGCCATATTGCTGTCCCCCACCTGCTGTGACCCGCTGTGCCGCCGTGCGATACGGGTCAGTATGGGCACGGTATTTCAAGTGCCGTGGACCTATTTGGGTGAAAATGCTGCCGATTGGACGGAAAACGGCATAAAAACACTCTCCGCTTGCGGCTTTAAGGTTGCCGCCATGGCACTTTCGGACAGTGCCGTGCGGATAGATGACCGTGCACTGATGGCAGAGGAAAAACTGGCTATCCTGCTTGGTACCGAAGGGGACGGACTTGCCGCAAAAACCATCGAAAAAAGCGATTATACCGTAAAAATCCCCATGCGACACGACGTAGACTCGCTCAACGTGGCGGCGGCTGCAGCCGTTGCATTCTGGCAGCTTAGAAAAGAATAAAAAAAGCACCGTTTCCTTCGGGAAACGGTGCTTTTTTATATCACGGGAACAACCCTTTGTTCGTAGTATATAAATGCGGATTATTCTGCAAAAGCAGAGAAGGTATAGTTACCTTCATCAAGGAAGAAGGACACATTTTTGTCAGCCGCCCGCAACGCTTTTACCACCGCCGCATTTCCGTCCAGCAACAGTGCAAAACCGCCTGCTTTTACACGCTGCTTTACAGCATCTGCCACACGGGTTGCGGTATCGGTCATGGTGTCTGCCGAAACGGTCAGCATTTCACCCGCTACCGCCAGCTTTTCACCCACTTTGCCTTGACGCATATCCGGTACCACAAAATCAGCACCCATATCCAGTGGCGAAACATGGTACGGTGCGGTGGTGTTGCCCAGTGCCGCATTCGCACTGCAGCGCACCAACACGGGAACGTCACACAACGTATCCATCCGTGCCACAAACTTTTTCAGCACATCCCCTTTGGAAAGGGTGGCGTCACCTGCGGCGGCAAAATCCGCCTGCGAGGTTTGCACGGGGAAATACACCCCGTCCAGCATAATGCCGCCGGCTCCTGCCGCTTGCAATTCCTCCGCCAAAGCGGTGATATATGCCTGTGCAGCATCCGCATACGGATTGAGCCACGGCTTGCCGCCGTTTTTGGGGTCACCGTCATACCACGTCCAATCGGCGTGATTGGTGGTACCCACCTTGGCATCGTGTAAAACCCGAGGTGCCAGGGAATCTTCAAAGCAATAGAGCAGCGGTATCGGTAAAATCCCTTCTTTTCGCAACAGTGCGAAGCTGTCGGTAAGAGCTTTCAGGGAGATACTGTCAGCAAGCGCTCCTACGGTTTTGCCCGCTTCGGTTTCGGTGACGTACAGCAGCTGCCCCTGCTTATTTTTCAGCTCCACAACCATACTGTTAAACCCTGCCGCCACAGCTTCTTTAGCGGTTGCGGTCAGCTTTGTCGTGTCGGCGAGGGCAGACGCCGGCAACGTAAAGCCACGAAAATCGGTGGTTTCGGTTGCGGTGGTCACCGTGGTAGTGGCCGCTGTTTCTTTATTCACTGTAGTGGTTGCCGCCGTGCCGCCCACCGGGGTGGTCGGTGCGGGCTTTTCCTTAAACAACCATTTTGCAGCAAAAAAGCTGCCCGGTATTAAGATAACCGCCGCCAGCACCCAGCCCAAAATCGCCTGCAAAGCCGCAGGACGACGGCGACGTAAATAACTGCGTCTTTTCCGATGCAGTTTTCGACCCATAAGAATTGCCTCCTAAGTGAGAGATTGCATTAAATAAAGGATACCGAAGAGGAAAAGCCCATTACTGCGAGCGCCATCAGCCCAACGTACAAAAAGATGATCGGCAAGCCACGGAACGCCGCAGGAATATCGGGGTTATCCACACGTTCAATACCTTCGGCGGTGAGGTAACTGAGCACCACAAAGCCGACACAACAGCCAAGTGCCAGACCGATAGCGCCAAACAAGGACAGCGAAAAGCTGTGGTTGCAAATGAGTGCCACGCCGATAACCAGATTGTTAAATGCGGCAAGCGGAAACAGTTTGCCGATGCGAGCATACAATTTCGGTGCCATCTTGGCAAAGATCGGGGTGATAACGCTGTACAAAACCAGAGCAATACCCACGATAATCAGCGGACGGGACAGCTTCGCCAAAAAGCTGATGCCTATCATTTTATCAATCGGATAGGCGATTGCCACGGTTAACACCGCAAACAGTGCAAGCACAGCCGAAAACAAGCCGATGTCCTTCGGACGACGGATGATACGCAACAGCATTGACGAGCCAAAGCCGGTGGAAAGCACGATGTTCTGTGCTAATGCAGAGGCAAACAGAAACAAGATAAAATCCCATACCTCATTCACTGCGAATCGCCTCCTCTTCCGTTACCATGCCCGTTTTCTTAGAACGAATCTGGCGAAGCAACGCCGCCATAAAGCCAAGCAGGATAATAGCAGCAAACGGATATGCCGCCTCGGGAAACCGTGCTTCAAAGCCCAACGGCTTTCCCCAAATCGTGCCGGTTGTCACAATTTCACGCAATGCGGAAATAACACAAATAACCACACCAAAGCCAAGCGACGTGCCGACAGCATCGGTCATGGCGAGCAGCGGATGCCGTCCCACCGAAAACCCGCCTGCTCGGTAGGTAAACAGCGTGTTTACCGCCATTAACGGCAAAAACACGTATAAGGATGCGTACAATTCCGGTGAAATATACGTACCCATAACAAAACCGCAAGCCACCATCAACGCCATTGCCAGAATGGTGTAAATCGGTGTACGCAAGGCGGCGGGCAGCTTTTTGCCGATGGCAGACATCAGCAAACTGCTCGGCAGCAATACAGCAAAGGTGCAAACGGTCAATGCTACACCCTTTTGCAGGGTCGTGCCTGCCGCAATAATGGGGCAAAGACCCAAGCCCTGCACCAACACCACGTTATCATACGCAAACGAGCGGGAAAACACATGACGCAATTGTTCCTTCATCGTTTTTTGCTCATTCATGCGACACGACCCCCTTTCGCACGACGTGCTCTGTACCAATTGGCAAAATACCAGCAGCCGCGGTCAATCAGCGGTGCACAGCTGTTCATCAACAGCACGGCAAAGCAAGCACCTTCCTCAAATCTGCCGGTGTGACGCAGCAGCATCACCATAATGCCGGCCAGCACACCGTAAGCAATGCGTGCAGGGTTATAGCGGGGAGAGGTTACAGGGTCATTAAGCAAAAATACACCTGCAAACAACAAATATCCCGCACTGATTTCGAGTGCAACGTTATATATGACACCGCCCGCACTACGTGGGAACAGTGCCGCAATCACGATACATACCGCAAGGTACGGAATGGTGATATACGGCGAAGCGGTGCGACGTAAGAACAAAAATGCAGCTGCCGCCAGCAATACAAACAAGGCGGTAGCACCGATCGGTCCGCACAATTCACCCCACGCAACGTCTGCAAAGGAGAAATCGGCGGCAGCTCCTGCTGCCAATTCCGCCGCAGGAGACGCTTTGGTTACCAGCGTTTCGGGCATACTCCACAAGGGCAATCGGGTGTTGGCGGTCACGTCGGGATAGGTAAATACACGTGTCGGAAAGCACTGTGTTGCCAGTGCCATACCTGCTGCCGCAGGATTAAACACGTTGCGACCAAAGCCGCCAAACGGGATTTTCACCACAATTATCGCAAAAGCAGATGCCAACACAGGCACCCAATACGGTGTAACAGGGGACATCATCAGACCGATAAGAGTGCCGGTCACCAAAGCACTGCCGTCAAAGACGGTGGGTCGCTGATGGCGTACGGCATTGCCTGCCAGCTCGCAAAACAGTGCGGAAACCACACTCGCAAGCACCACAAAGGCAGGACGCAGACCGTATGAGAAGCAGGAAAATATCAGCAAAGCCAGCAGTGCAATTTCCACGTCCCATATATAGCGGTCGGTTTTTGTACCGCTGTGCAACCACGGTGCACGGGTCTCACGCATTGCCGTCACCTCCCCAATCCAACAGCATAGACACGTCATTTCGTGCGGCAGAGCGTACCAGGCCCATCACGTCACGTTCGGCAGGGCATACGTAACTGCACGCACCACAGCCGTCACACAAATCTGCGTGCAGAGGGATCAGGCGTTCATAGTGCATATTTTCGGAGCGACGCACAATTTCATACGGTAAAAGACCCTTGTGACAAACCGATGCACAACTGCCACAACCAAAGCACGGGTCGTTTTCAACCGGTGCTACCTTGCCGAAAGCCAGAACACAGGTCACACCCGGCAAAACCGGCAGCGTTGTATCTCCCAACGCCACGCCTGTCAGTGCATCACCGACAATAACCGCACCGTCCAGATTGGGCACACCGCAAAAATCCAGCAAGGATTGTACGGGCGTGCCGTAGGCGACACGCAGATTTTGCGGCTCTTTGACCGCATCGCCTGCCACCGTCACCACGCCGTGCGTAGCGGGCATATCCAGATACACGGCATCGTGCAAGGCCGCAAGTGCCTGCACACCGATACGGCAAACCGCACCTTTTTGGTTTGTAAACACGTCTACAGGATACAGCGGCTTTGCAAAATACAGCTCCTCTTCTTTGAACTCTTGCTTCAATGCCGCTGTCAGCGCTTCATTTTCAAGGCACACGGTAATATGTGCCGCTTTGGCGGAAATTGCCTTTGCGGCAAGTGCCAATCCTTTTTTTACTGCCTCAGTGCTGTCCAACAGCACCGCAAAGGCGGCACTGGCAAAGGGCTGTGCCTCCACCGCATCGCCAACCAGAACAGCGCCCTTGTTGGCGGTCAGCTTTTCGTATAACGGTTTCCCGTCTGTTTCATCAATGATACCTGCCTTCTTCGCGGCATCCACAATCTGTGCGGCTGTGAAGGCCTTTGCAGACAAACCCAGGCCGAGAGGCAGCGTTTCGCCTTCTTCCTGTGCAATGTTAGCACAGGTGACAGTGCCAAACAAGGGATGGGTAATGTCTGTATAAGAGGATACGGTACCCGCAGCAGATGCCACGGCAACAAGTCCCATATCGTCAGAAAATAACGGCTGTCCTTTTTTTACCTGCGTTTCGGGTGCCACCGTCACCTCTTCGGGTGCCACGGTCAAGGACAGCGGCACCGTCAACGGTGCGTGAAAACGCGGTGCTGCTACCGGCAGCAGTGCTGCGGGCAGTTTTACATCCCATAACGGTAATCCGTGTTTCGGGAACAGCATTTTGCATCACCTTCCAAAACATACCGCTTGTTTTTAACAACAAGGCGGCTTATCATAGTATAACGAGCTTCTAAAGGGGGTTATGGTTTTGCACATTTCACATATCGCAGGCGGTGCACTGCGTGTGCTTTTAAGCGACAGCGATTTGTCTCGCTTCGGCACCGATTTTGCAGCCCTGCGTGAGGGAGACCCACAAACAAAAGCGGTCATTCGCCGCATACTGCGTGCGGTATTTGAGCAGGAGGATATGCCACAGGAAACCGCATTGACAGTAGAAGCGGTGCCTGCTGACGGCGGTTGTCTGCTGCTCATCACACCACGTTCACGTGCCGCTGACAGCATATATACCGTCTTTCTTTCCGACGAAAACGCCCTGCTGCAGCTGCAGCAAGCCCTGCGCACACAGGTGTCCGATGCAATTGTCAGCACCGTGCTGTATCGGTTGCCGGACCACCATTGCCTGACACTGTACTGCGAGCATGTATCCGAGCATATACGCACCGTTCTGCACGAGTTCGGTACCGTACATACAGGAGTGGTCCCTGCGGCACGTGCCGCAGAATTTGCCGTATCAGAAGCCGTGTACGATTTCTGCTAATGCGGCAGGGTCCTCGTGACCGAAGAACGCACTGCCCATCACCGCAATATCCGCACCTGCTTTGGCGGCGATTTGTGCGGTTTCAGCATTGATGCCGCCGTCTACTTCAATGGAAATATCCAGACCCCGACGGGTGATTTCCTCACGGATTTCGGTAACCTTAGGCATCATATCCGCCATAAACTTCTGACCGCCGAAGCCGGGCTCTACGGTCATCACAAGCACCATATCCAACATATCGAGGTACGGGAACACCGCAGACGCAGGGGTTGCCGGCTTCACCGTCAATGCGGTTTTGATGCCTGCTTCACGGATGCGTTGTAACGTGTCCGCAATATCCACATCCGCTTCCACGTGGAAGTTGATAAGATCAGCGCCTGCTTTGATAAAATCGTCAAGTAATTTGGCGGGATACTGCATCATCAGATGCACGTCAAACGGCAGCGCGGTATAGGGACGGATCGCCGCAATGATCGGTGCGCCAAAGCTCATATTCGGCACAAATACGCTGTCCATCACGTCAATATGCACGAGGTCTGCACCGTTTTTTTCAACAAACTGCATGGCATCTGCAAAATGTGCGAAATCACAGGATAAAATAGAAGGAGAAACTTTCATGGTTTTTCCGCCTTTCTTTTTAACAATTTCATATCATTATAGCATTTTTTGTCCGAAAGGTCAACCTGCTATTATTTGTAAAAAAGCACCCGCTGTACGGGGGTAAAAAAGAGAGAAGCTACACAAAGCTCGTGTAGCTTCTCTTGTCTTTTGCAGATGCTTTTCGTGCCCCCTTGTCAGGGGAGGTGGATTTTCGCCGCAGGCGAAAAGACGGAAGGGTAGTAAAATAAAGTAATATTCCAACTACCCCTCAGTTTCGCTTCGCTCAACAGCTCCCCTCGCAAGGGGAGCCAAGAAGGGATTTGCGCATCCCTTACCGCAGCTCCCTTACAGCGAGTGCTTTTTTATTTATCTGTGACAATGTTGCCCACACCGTCCAAAATGTATTTCGGGCGATACGGGTAGTTGCCGACATCCTCACGGGACGTGCAACCCGTCAGCACCAAAACCGTGTCAAGACCCGTTTCGATGCCCGCAATGATATCGGTGTCCATACGGTCACCCACCATTACTGCTTCCGCAGAGTGTACGCCAAGCAGCTTCAGGCCGGTACGCATCATCAACGGATTGGGCTTGCCCACAAAGTAGGCGGATTTGCCTGTCGCCAATTCAATCGGCGAAATCCACGCACGGCACGCAGGAATAATGCCCTGCTCGGAAGGGCCGGTCATATCGGTGTTGGTGCCAATCAGCTTCGCACCCTTTTGTACGAGCTTTACCGCATGTACCACATTTTCATAATTGTAGTTTGCGGTTTCACCCACAATAACATAGTCGGGGTTGACATCGTTCATGGTAATACCCGCTTCATACAGCGCATTCACAAGACCCGGTGCACCGATAACGTATGCACTGCAGCCGGGTGCCTGACTGCTGATGAACTTCGCAGTGGCAAGGGCGCTGGTGTAGAAATGCTTTTCGTTCACATCAAGACCCATTCTTGCCAATTTCTGCTGTAATTCCCTGGGGGAACGCTCGCTGGAATTGGTCAGGAACAAAAACTCCTTGTCATTGGCATACAACCATTCCACAAACTCCTTCACCCCGGGTAACAAACGGTTGCCGTGGTAGATAACGCCGTCCATATCACATATAAAGCCACGTTTGGCACGTAAATGTTCCATAATATATCTCCTTGCTGTTTTATCAGTGATAGTATACTGCGTTTTCATAGCTTCTGCAAGTGCTTTATGAAAAAACGTACCGTAAAGCACTTTTTTGAAGCGCAGGAGCATCAACCTCGCCGCCCGCTTTATGCAAAAAACGGTGTGGCAAAAACCACACCGTTTTACTTTACTTGTTCAATTATCCAATCACGTAGACATTCATTTTGCGTCTGCCGAAGCGGGAGCATTCGCCGTAGGTATCGTAGTACAGGTCAACCAGCACCTTACCGCTGCGTACAGCACCGCCGGTATCGCCTGCGATGGCATAGCCATACACGATTTTACCGTCCTCGGACACGATCCACAATTTCGTGCCGTAAGGGATAACACGGGGGTCTACCGCCACAACACCGACCTGTGCACGTCTGCCGGTTGCGGTCCAGGCACCCGAGTCACCACGGTCGGTGGTATACGCCGTAGCAGTGCCGCTCAGCTTTTTCTTATAGTTGATCGGCTGACCCGCACCGTCCAAAGCAATGTCAAACGGCGCTTCGGAAACCACGTTGCCAACCTTAGTGCCTTTGAGCACCACTTTATTGACCGGCTGCTTGGTGATCTCGGTTTTCACCGTTTCGGTAGAAACCACCTTGCCGTTTTCGAGGTACTGACGATACGTGACCGTCTTGACACCTGCCACGCCCGCACGCTCCACCTTAGAAGCGCCCTGACGCAGTGCAGAGGTGTATTTTACCTCGGTCTTATACGAGATAGAGAAGGTTTTTTCATAATCCTTATAGGAAACACGGACAACCTCTACCGCCAATTCGTCAGAAACGAAACGATTCGCGGCAACATTCAGCTTATCCGCTTCACCCAACGCAACACCTGCCGCCTGCAATGCATCGGCAACGGTTTTGCCCGCCGGCATACACACGGTAGCGGTTTTTTCGTCGGCGGTCACGTGCACACTGTACAGTGCCGTATCAATGTCAACGAATTCGGTTACGGGAACAGTGGCACTTGCCAACGCCTTCAGGTTGTTTTCCACAAACTGAACAGGATGCATGGCAACGGTGGCGGCCGGCGCCACGGGTGCGGGCACGGATACTTCTTCTTCTGCAACAGCAGGCAAAGACAGCACACTTGCAAATAAAACGGTTACAACCAGAGTCAGTGCCGAAATCCGCTTGCCGCAATAGCGGGACGCAAACGCCCCGTAAGCTATGAGCTTTTTCAGAACACACTTCATAAACGGTTTTCCTTTCTGTCACCCTTTGTTTTCTCGCTCTTCTTTTTATTGTGGAGAAAATTTACAAAAAATATACAATTCTTCTTTCGGCGGTGTGTGACCGCCTCTTGTTGGGGTGACATAACAAAACGCCTTTTTTGGCGCCTTGTGTATTATACGCACCAAAACCCCACTTGTCAAACAAAAACAAGCACCACTTTTTGTGTAGTTTGCACAATAAAACTGCCTTTTGGTGCCCTTTGTCCCCAAAAAATGGTTTTGCTTTCTTAAAAAAGCCGATTTTTCCAACTTGACAGGTAAAACGACCCGAAAACCACGAAAACGGCTCTCAAAAGCCCGTTTTTTTCGACAATATCGCCCTTTTCTTCTAAAAATCACCAATTTTTTCCAATAATGGAAAGAAAAACTTTCTCGTCGAAAAAAGGCGGAAACTTTGTGCAACCAGCCGAAACAGACCAATCACGCCCCCTCAAACCATATCGTTAAACAATAAAAAGCCGCTTTATCACGGTAAACAGACGCCGAATACAGACAACAAAAACGAATAAACTTTCATTTCGGGTAATAAAAATACAAAACTTCTGAAAATTACCAATTTATTTTTTTGCGTTTTGCAGATATTTTTTGCAAAAAAAATACCCGCACAGGGCCATTTCCTCTGTACGGGTATTGTCATTATTGTTCTTTTTCGGTCAGCAGCGTGCCGTCGGGAAGCAGAAAATCGCCGTTTTCAGCCACCGAAAGCGGCAGAATATCCGAGTGGGTGTACTTGCGTATATCACGCATACGGAAGGTATCCGCTTCTCCCGCAAAGGTATATGCCGCACCACGGCGGCGGGCACGTCCCGTTCGTCCGATGCGATGCAGGTAATACTCATTTTCATCGGGCACGTCGTAGTTAAACACCGCTTCTACATCGTCCACGTCAATACCGCGTGCCGCCACGTCGGTGGCAACCAAAATCTCAAACTTGCCGTCACGGAACCCACGCATCACGGCATTTCTCTGTCCCTGATTCAAGTCACCGTGCAAGCTGTCCGCAGAGCGCCCCGCCTTTTTCAGCTGTTTGCCGAGAGAAATAGCGGTGATTCTGCGGTTGGCAAACACCATCACACGATGATAGTCCATAGCATCAATCAATCTGAGCATGGTTTCAAAGCGGTTACCGCCCTGCACGTCCAACGCATACTGATCAATCTTCGGGCGGTTATCACCTGCGGATTCCACCGTGATTTCCTCCGCATTATGCTGATATTCCCACGCAACATCCATCACCTCACGGGAAATGGTAGCGGAAAACATCACCACCTGCGTGTCGGCAGGGGTGGCATTGAGAATACGGCGCACATCCTTGATAAAGCCCATTTTGAGCATTTCATCCGCTTCGTCCAGCACCGCCGTGTACACATCACCCAGCCAGATATTGCCACGTTCCATATGGTCAAGCAGGCGACCGGGGGTAGCGACCACAATATGCGGATTCTTTTTCAGTGCCGTAATCTGCTTTTGCATCGGCTGTCCGCCGTACACCGCCACAATTCGCACGTCGGGGCGAAACGCAATCAGCTGTCTTAAATCGTCCGCAATCTGCAGACACAGCTCTCTTGTCGGGCAGATAATCACCGCCTGCACGTTTGTCAGCGAGGTGTCTAAGCATTCAATCAGCGGAATACCAAAAGCACAGGTTTTACCTGTGCCGGTCGGGGCTTTCGCAATCACGTCACGACCTTCGGTCATTACCGGAATGGTTTTCTCTTGTATCGGCGTCGGGGCGGTAAACCCCATTTTCTGTAATGCTTTTTCGGTTTCGGGCTGTAATCCCAGCTTTTCAAAACCGTTCACTGTTTCACTCAAGGTTTTTTCCTCTCTTTTTCGTTGTTACACAACATCTTATCACATTCTTCGGCAATATACAACCGATAGCCGAAAAATCTTTTCTGCTATGATACCTTATTATAATATAACATTTTTTCGGTGGGGTCTTGTTTTTTCGGCAGAATATGGTAAGATAGTAAGGTATAGTTCCTAAGGAAAGGGTGGTTTTTATGGAAAACCGCAAGTTTTATATCACAACGGCCATTGCGTACACCTCCCGCAAACCGCATATCGGCAACACCTACGACATCGTTCTCGCCGATATGATTGCACGGTACAAAAGAATGCAGGGCTTTGACGTGCTGTTCCAGACGGGCTCTGACGAGCACGGTCAGAAAATAGAAGAATATGCCAATGCGGCAGGCATCTCTCCCAAGGCATACGTAGACGGTATCTCCGCAGAGATTAAAGCGGTATGGGATTGCATGGACGTCACCTACGACAAGTTCATCCGCACCACCGACCATTATCACGAAGCGGCAGTACAGAAAATCTTTAAGAAGCTGTACGAGCAGGGGGATATTTACAAGGGTGCCTACGAGGGCAAATACTGTGTGCCCTGCGAATCCTTCTTCACTCCTTCGCAGCTCACAGACGGCAAATGCCCCGACTGCGGCAGAGAGGTCATCGATGCCAAGGAGGAAGCGTACTTCTTAAAGCTCGGTAAGTATCAGGACCGCTTGCTCAAATACTACGAGGAAAACCCCGATTTCATTGCGCCGTTATCCCGCCGCAACGAAATGATCAACAACTTCTTAAAACCCGGCCTTTCCGACCTTTGCGTGTCTCGCTCGTCCTTCAAATGGGGCGTGCCGGTGCCGTTTGACCCCGATCACGTGACCTATGTGTGGATCGACGCACTATCCAACTACATCACCGGTTGCGGCTATGATCCCGACGGCTCTTCTGACAAGTATAAGAAATACTGGCCTGCCGACCTGCATGTTATCGGCAAGGACATCGTACGCTTCCACACCATTTACTGGCCCATCATCTTAATGGCTCTGGGCGAGCCGCTGCCCAAAAAGGTGCTCGGTCATCCGTGGCTGCTGTCCGGTGACGATAAAATGAGTAAATCCAAGGGCAACGTGCTGTATGCCGATGACCTTGTCCGTCATTTCGGTGTAGATGCGGTGCGTTACTACCTCCTTTCCGAAATCCCCTTCGGTCAGGACGGCACCATTACCTACGAAAATCTTATCAACAAATATAACGCTGACCTTGCCAACACCTTAGGCAACCTTGTCAACCGTACCATCGCCATGGCAGGCAAATATTTTGGCGGCAAGGTAACAAAGCCCACCGCTGTTGACGGGCCCGATGCCGACCTGTTCGCTTTTGTGGAGGAAACTCTCAAAAAATATGCGGAACAGATGGACACCTACCACAACGCAGAAGCCGCCGCCACCCTTATGGGTCTTGCAGGCCGCTTAAACAAGTACATTGACGAAACGGCACCGTGGGCGCTTGCCAAAAACGAAGAGGATACGGATCGCTTAAACGCCGTGCTGTACAACCTGCTCGAATGTATCCGTGTACTCGGCATTTTGCTGATTCCCTTTATGCCGTCTACCGGCAAAGCCATTCTCACCCAGTTGTGCGTAGACGATGCTTTGACCACGCTGGATACCGCTGTTTACGGCAAGGCGGACGGTTTTGCCGTCGGCGCACCCACGCCGCTGTTCGCACGCATTGACGTAGAAAAGAAGTTGGCGGAAATTGCCGCTGAACAAGAAGCAGCAGCGGAAGAAGAACCCGAAGGTGTAGCATTCCTGCCCGAAATCACCTTTGACGAGTTCACCAAAATTGACCTGCGTGTTGCAGAGGTCGTTGCGTGTGAGCCGATAAAAAAGGCGAAAAAGCTGTTAAAGCTCACCTTGAATGACGGCTCCAAAACACCGCGCACCGTCGCCTCGGGTATTGCCAAATGGTACAAGCCCGAAGAGCTGGTCGGTCGCCGTGTCATTGTAGTAGCCAACCTGAAACCCGCCACCCTGTGCGGTGTGGAAAGTGCCGGTATGATTTTAGCCGCCGACATTGAAAAGGACGGCGAAGCTGCAGCACAGGTCATCTTTATGGATGACGCCCCCATCGGCAGTCAGATCCGATAAAACAAAAAAGCCACGGTGCGAAGCACCGTGGCTTTTCTTTTACTCTTTTTCGGTTTGTACCGTTTCTTTGGAAAGGCGTTTTTCAAGCGGCAAGGTTATATATGCCGCCACACCTGTCCACAGCCATACGATAATGGAAAACAAACCCAAAATACCGATGGCTCGCTGTGCGGAAATAAACGCACAGCCGATAATGACAAGTGCCAGGATAACAAACTGTACAACAAACAGCCGCCACACACGTGGTGTCATTACCAACGGCATTTGTGCTTTCTTCGGGAAGTTCAGCACAGCGGTCAGCAACAAAATAACCGTTGCCGCACCGTAAAGGTACATGCTGTCCACCTTGCCCTGCAGCCACATGGCAGGAATACACAAAAACGGAACAAGATGTTTTAAGTCCACCAGCCGTTCATCGTTGTCCCGACACCATTTGCGGTACTGCGTGGGACAGTATTCGTTTTGCTGCAGCATACAGGTGAAATACACCGCCTGCACCGCAAAGTTGAAGGCGGTCGCAACCAGGCATGCAATTTTCAGCAATACAACTAACACGTTCGGTCACCTCACATAAGGCGGTCTGTTTATTTTTCCTCGTCAGCTTGCGTGGTCACCATTTCGGTTTTGAAGGTGGTGATTTCAATGCTTTTAATGGTAACGGCTGTTGCCGGCTTATCTTTGTCGTCGGTTTCCACAGCGGCAATCGCATCTACCACATCCATACCCTTAAACACGTGTCCAAACACGGTATGCCCTCCGCTTTTACGCCACGCACCGTCCAACGAGATGTTGCCGCCGTTCTTCTCGTACACGTCCCACACCTCATCGGGAATCCAATCGTAAATGTAGGTTTCGGTATGCGACACCTTTTTGAGATCCTGCCAGCTGCCGTATACAGAGGTAAACTGGTCGCCGTAATATCCCACGTAGGAATCATACATCTTCTGATACATTACGTCGATGTTTTCCTCGGTGTAGGAATCACGCTTGCCGAAGCCCTCCGCACCGGTCTGATTGATAAAGAACTGACTGCCGTTGGTGTTCGGGCCGCCGTTTGCCATAGACAAAGCGCCACGAATGTTTAACAGCTTGCTGTCAAACTCATCCTCAAAGGTGCCTTCGACGTTATCGGTATAGATACTTTTACCGCCGGTGCCGTTGCCTTCGGGGTCACCGCCCTGGATCATAAAATCCTTGATAACACGGTGGAAGGTAAGGCCGTCATAGTATTTCTGCGATGCCAGAGTGATAAAGTTTTCCACCGCCTTGGGTGCTGCTTCGGGGAACAAACGCAGATACACATCACCCATAGAGGTATGCATAATCGCAACGGTATCCCCCTCTTGGGGCAGCTGCATCTGGAAGCCCACCGCTTTGTCCGGATATACCGTGCCGACTCTGCTGCCGCCGCAAGCGGTGAGGCAAACACAAAGCAACAAAATTGCCGCACATACGGAAAGCGCTTTTACAAAACATTTCATCTGCTTACTCCTTAATATCAATAGAAATGATTTTTACGTCCTCCAGCGGTTTGTCATTACGGTCGGTTTTCACCGCTGCAATCGCATCTACCACGTCCATACCGTCAAACACCTGACCAAACACGCTGTGGCGATAGTCAAGATGCGGCGTGCCGCCAACCGCAGCGTAGTTTTCCACCACTTCGGGCGGGAAGCTGTCGGGTATCTGCTTCATCTGTGCGAGCAGCTGCGGTGCGACCGTTTTTGCCTGCACGATAAAGAACTGGCTGCCGTTGGTGTTGGGGCCTGCATTCGCCATAGACAGCGCACCACGCAGGTTGTGCAGGTCGGGGTGAAACTCATCCTTAAAGCTTCTGCCCCAGATGCTTTCACCGCCACAGCCGGTGGCTGTGGGGTCGCCGCCCTGAATCATAAAATCATTGATGACACGATGGAAGGTGATACCGTTGTAGTACCCGTTTTTCGCATGTGTCACAAAGTTTTCTACCGTTTTCGGTGTGTAGTCGGGGAATAAACGAATGGAGATGTCGCCCATGGTGGTATGCATCACGGCAACCAATTCACCCGCTACGGGTTTTGCTAACTGGTTCATAGTTTTTATCCTTTCTGTGTTTACACAAAAAATCGGTCAAGGTGCCATTTGAGTGGATTATCTTCTATATACCTTTGAATCTCTTGATAATCCTGCTCTCCACGGATAACGTGGTCATAAAAAGAACGCTGCCAAAGCGGTGCACCATACAAATGCGTTGTATACGATTTCAATTCACCGATAACTTTGTGTAGGGGAGGGTCTCCGTGCCCTCCCGTCATGCGATCGAACCGTAAAAGCAAATGTATGTGGTTTGGCATAATTACATACGTGTCTACAAACACATTATAGTTTTTCTGCACAATATAGATAATCGCCTTTTGTACCTGTTCACCAATTTGTGACAGCTGTATTTGCGGGCGGGCACAGAGACCCGCCCCTACAATATCGCTTAAAATTTTTCTTTTATCCTTGGTGCAAACGGTAACAAAATACGCACCGTTTGCCGCATAGTCATATTGCGGCAAACGAATACATTTTCGGGTTGGTAACGCCGACATTAGTACGCTTTGCCCCACAGCACCATGTGCTTGGCGGGTTTGCCGCAACACACGCACACGTCGGACAAGGTTTCCCCGTCAAACGGGATACAACGGGAGCCGACACCGGTTTCTTCCTTCACCTTGTCCTCACACGCTTCTTCGCCGCACCACATCGCCTTGATGAAGCCGTCGCCCTTTTCTTCGAGGGTCTTGACGATTTCCTCCATGGTCGTGCACGCATAGCTGCGATTGTTCATATTCTCGAGTGCTTTATTGTACATCGCCTGATGAATGTCCGCCAAAACCTCGGGGACCTTGGTTTCCAGCTCGTCGAGGGACACCGTAATCTTTTCACGGTTATCACGACGTACCAATACGCAGCAATTATTTTCAATGTCACGGGGACCGATTTCCAGACGGAGCGGCACACCCTTCATTTCGTATTCCGCAAATTTCCAGCCCGCAGACTGATCGGAATCATCCAGCTTGACACGCACCACATTTTTCAGGCGGTCACGCAGCTGTGCCGCTGTATCCAGCACACCGGGCTTATGCTGTGCGATAGGCAGGATGACCAGCTGAACAGGTGCCACGGGGGGCGGCAATACCAGACCGTTGTCATCGCCGTGGGTCATAATGATGGCACCGATCAGACGGGTGGTCACACCCCAGGAGGTCTGGTGCGGATAGGATTTTTTATTTTCCTTGTCAGCAAACTGTATGTCAAATGCCTTGGCAAAGCCGTCACCGAAATAATGAGAGGTGCCTGCCTGCAGTGCTTTACCGTCGTGCATCAGCGCTTCAATTGCGTAAGTAGCAACCGCACCTGCAAACTTATCACTTTCGGTTTTCTTGCCACGAACAACAGGCATGGCCAGCGCATCACGGCAGAAATCCGCATAGACGTTGAGCATACGCTCGGTTTCTTCCACAGCTTCCTCTGCGGTAGCGTGAATGGTGTGGCCCTCCTGCCACAAGAACTCACGGGAACGCAAAAACGGACGGGTGGTCTTTTCCCAACGCACCACGCTCACCCACTGGTTGTACAGCTTGGGCAGATCACGCCACGAGTGAATGATATTGGCATAATGTTCGCAGAACAAGGTCTCGGAAGTGGGGCGCACGCACAGGCGC
>JAZNXY010000141.1:0-18478 GCA_045594105.1 Acutalibacteraceae bacterium
TAACAAATCTACCGGTGGGTATGATGATTACACGGCTACTGCCGACGCAAACTTTATTGCCAGCCATAACTTGACCAACTCTGCGACCGGCACCAGAGCAATGGTATGGCCGTACGTGAGTGAAAAAGACGTTGTGACGGAGCACACCCTGAAAGCTTTCTATGACGAAGAAGGTCATGGAGATGCTTGTGCGTGCGGCTATGAAACCGAAAAAACACCCCACACGTTAGACAGCTTGTATGATGAAACCGGCCACTGGGATTTCTGCTTCTGCGGCTATGTTTCTGAGGTGCTTCCTCACAATGCCGATGAAGTTACATTTGACGAAAACGGTCACCGGATCACATGTGATTGCGGTTACGCATCCGAGCTCGAAGCACATGAGCCGGCCTATGTGGTAGACGGTGGTCAGCACTATGAAGCTTGTGATTGCGGCTATGCCACCGATCCTGTTGATCACGAATATGCAGACGGTATGTGTGTTTGCGGCGAGCAGAAAGCCAACAGCACCGTTGTCGATGAAGTGACCAATATCATCAACGTGAAGGTGGAAGACGGCTACGAAGTGAAAGCCGGTTCCTTGATTGTAACCGATGCCAACGGCAAAAAATGGGTACCCACCCGTGTGGGCTTCCAGCAGGGCGGCAACAGCAATCAGTATAAGATTCCGGACGAAGCGGCAGCACCGTATACAGTAGACGTAGAGTTCTGCCAGCCGACCGCAGACGAGCTGAATATGGGTGTTATCGGTACCTCGGTAACCGAACATCTGGGTGGTGGTCTTCGCTTTATCCATCGTCTGAACATCGCTGATGATAACGGCAACCTCACCATGCTTGTAGACGGTGAAAAGGTGGAAGTGGAAGAATACGGTATTTTGGTGGCGGCAGAAACCGTGATGAAAAATCCCGAAAACCTCAACCTCGAAACCGCAGCAAAGAGCATGCATATCCGTCGGTATGCCTATCCCGAACATGATGTATATTATGACGTTTGCTCCGAATACGTTGATATTTCGGTGCATGTTGTCAACATCGTTGAAAGCGATGCTGCTGATGTAGGCATCATTACCCGTACGTATGTCAAGCTGGCAGACGGCACCGTCGCTTACGGTGAAGTCCTGTTCGAAAACTACGCAGCGGTAGTGGCTGCTCAATAAAAACCACTTGTTATAAGATAAAAAAGCACGTGTACGAAAGTACACGTGCTTTTTTTGTGCGACAAGCGGAGCGAGCGTTCCACTTGCAAAAGCCGCAAATATATGGTAGGATAATACGGTGAAAGTCGAAAGGCGGATGACACGTATGACAAAGGCAAAAAGAAGATTACATTTAGAAGATGAAATCATCCCCGCCGTCTTGTATGGTGCTGTAGCAGGCACATTGACGGGCGCAGCGGTGGTATTGTATAAGTTTTTGGCAACAAAAGCGATTCATCTCTCCGAAATGGGATATGCTGTTTTACAGGAGCAGCCCTTATGGGTAATACCGCTTTTATGCGTATTGAGCATAGCTGCTGCTGTTGTTGCCGCCGTGTACAAATGGATGCCAACCCTGCAAGGCGGTGGCATTCCCACCTCTATTGCTGCTTTACGTGGCAGTATCTCTTTTCGCCCGTTGGTCAATCTGATTGGCACGGTGGTGTTATCGCTGTTGTCTTTTGTTATCGGCATACCGCTGGGAAACGAAGGCCCTGCTGTGCAGATTGGCACAGCAATCGGCAAATGGGGTGTCAATATCACCCCGAAAAACAAAGGGTGGAGTCGGTTTTCCATGACGGGCGGTGCTTGTGCGGGCTTTTCCACCGCAACAGGTGCACCCATAAGCGGTATTTTGTTTGCGATTGAAGAAGCACACGGACGTTTGTCGCCGCTGCTGCTGATTGTGTCCTCGGTGGCGGTGCTGTTTGCACGGTTGGTGTCGGCGGTGCTGTGCCCGCTGCTTGGTGTCAGCGAGCGATTGTTTGAAGCTGTCGCTGTGCCCACCTTGAAAACAAAAGAATTGTGGATTCCTTTGCTGATAGGTGTGGCGGTCGGTATCTTTGCTGTGCTGTTTTTGTGGTTTTATCGCCATTTGCATCGGTTTTTTAATGGGCGGCTGCAGATACATCTGCGCTATAAGCTGCTGCTCGTGTATGCATTGACCGTAGCGGCGGGTATGCTGTCTTTTTCGTTTATTTCAACGGGACACCACCTGATAGAAACCTTGTTTTCACATAATACACCGCTTGCTGTTTTAGGTGTGTTACTGCTCGTACGTACGGTGCTGACCCTGTCGGCAAACTGTAACGGTGTGACCGGCGGCTTGTTTTTACCGCTTATGGCACTCGGTGCCTTGCTTGCTGCCGTGCTGGGAAAAGCGTGTGTGCTGCTTGGTATGGACCCCGCTTTGCAAACGGTTTGTGTGCTGTTTGGCATTACTGCTGCGGTTTCGGGTATGATGAAAACGCCGCTCATTGCGATTGTTTTTTCTGTAGAGGCATTGTTTCTGAGCAACAACATTTTGTCGGTTGTGCTGGTTGCGTTGTCAAGCTTTATCATCACAGCACTGTTTGGTGCAGAATCTATCACCGACCATGTCAGCGAAATCCGTGCGGCGAATGCACGTCGCAACAAGGTAAGCCACACAGAAACCGCCACCGTAACGGTAGAGGAGAATGCGTTTGCGGTTGGCAAAGAGGTGCGGGATATTTTATGGCCCGAAGGGGTGTTTGTGCTATCGGTAAGCCATGCGGAAGCACAGGGTGGCAAAAGCATTGCGGCAGGGGACAGGTTAGAGGTACGGTATACCACCTTTGACCCCGAAAAAACAATGGCGGCGCTTTATGAAATTGTAGGAGGGTAATGTATGAGCGAAAAGAAAGCACGGGTAATGTGGTTGGATATTTTGCGTATCTTTTCCATTCTTGCTATGGTGTTTTTGCACACCTTTACCGGCAATTTCAAGGGTGGGGACAGTGCGTGGCGAATGGCTGACCCTGCAACACTCGATTGGCAGATACTGAATGTGTTTGATTGTGCGGTAAGATTTTGTGTGCCTGCTTTTTGTATGATTTCGGGTGTGCTGTTTTTAGACCCGTCCCGAGAGCAACCGATAAAAAAGCTGTATGTTAAAAATATTTTGCGTATTGCGGTCAGCTTTGTGGTGTGGTCGGGACTGTATGCGGTGGCAGGTATCTTTTTACGTGGCGAAGCTTTTAGTCTCTCTACCATTGCGGGCGCTGTCAAAAACGTGATGTTCGGACACTATCATCTGTGGTTTTTGCTGATGCTCATCGGCTTTTATATGCTGGTACCGTTTCTGCGTAAAATTGCAGAGGATAAAACCTTGTCCTTCTATTTTATTGTTTTGGCGTTTGTATTTAACTTTTTGGAAAATATGGTAATACTGGTTGCACCGCTCGCCAATTTTGTGGAAATCCAGTCGAATAAGCTGTCCCTCGGCTTTGTGGGCGGCTATGTCGGGTACTTTATGCTGGGCAACCATCTGTACTGCTATCCGCCCACAAAATGCGTGCGGCACTGGTTATAT
This sequence comes from Acutalibacteraceae bacterium, assembly GCA_045594105.1. Lineage (GTDB taxonomy): Bacteria > Bacillota > Clostridia > Oscillospirales > Acutalibacteraceae > URNF01. Next base: position 3,531 of record JAZNXY010000141.1, read on the forward strand.
GCGGCAGGTGCGGCATCCTTGCTGCTGACAGTGGCGTTGGTGGGTATGCCTGCGTATATCACCGGTACAGCAAACGGGGATTTGTACGAATATTTGTTGCCCAATACCCTCTTTGAAGCGACAGCGGTATTTCTCTTTTTCCGTGCCCGCTTTGAAAACAGAGCGTATTCCGAAAAAGCGGTACGTGCGGTCGGCTTTTTGTCTGCGTGCAGCTTCGGTATATATCTCACCCACGACCTTTTCAATATGCTGCTGCATCGGATAGGGTTTACGGCACTGACCGTATCACCGCTGCTTGCGGTGCCGTTGCTGACCGTCATTGTCAGCGGTGCAGCACTGTTGCTCACCGTTGTTTTACGAAAAATCCCCCTATTGAACAAGTACGCATTATAAGGAGCTTATTATGGATTGGACTGAAGTGTGTTTGACGGTTGCCACGGCGGATACCGACGAAGCGGCGGCGATTGCCAATATGACCGTGCCGTACGGCATTTATATTGAAGATTACAGCGATTTGGAACAGGGCGCGAGAGAAATTGCACGCATCGATCTGATTGATGCCGACCTGCTTGCAAAAAACCGTGAAAAATCGCTGATACATCTGTATATTTCTCCCGAAGTCAACCCTGCGGAAGCCGTGGCTTTTCTGGGCGAACGGCTGACCGCTGCGGGTATCGGTTATGAAGTGACCGCCACGCAAGTGCGGGAAGAAGATTGGGCGAATAATTGGAAAAAGTATTTCAAGCCCTTAAAAATCGGCAAAAAGCTGCTCGTTTGTCCTTCCTGGGAACAAGCAGGTGATATGGCAGTCGGCAGAAAGGTGTTAAAAATCGATCCCGGTATGGCATTTGGCACCGGCGGCCACGATACCACCCGCCTGGTGTTAGAGGTGCTTGAAAACACCTTGAAAGAAGGGGATACGCTGTTGGATGTTGGCTGCGGCAGCGGTATTTTATCCATAGCGGCATGCCTTTTAGGTGCCAAAGCGGCATTTGGTGTGGATATCGATCCACTGGCGGTGCGTACCGCCATTGAAAACGGCGAAGAAAATCATTTGACAGCACCCACCTATACGATCGTACACGGTGATCTTGTGGATAAGGTGAGCGGCGAATATGACGTGGTGGTGGCAAATATCGTGGCGGATGCCATTATTATGCTGTCCCCTGCGGTGCGACCGTTTTTGAAGGCGGGCGGCACCTATATTGTGTCGGGTATTATCGATACCCGTGAGAAAGATGTGATTCCCGCACTCAATGCGGCGGGCTTTACGGTGACCGAACGGTTTACCCACGGCGGTTGGGTGGCACTGAAATGTACGAGGTGATAAAATGCCACGTTTCTTTTTAGAAAATGTAGAGGGAGACACTCTGCATATTGCAGGACAGGATGCACGTCATATTGCGTGCTCCCTGCGGATGCAGGCGGGGGATACCCTCACCGTTTGTAACGGCAAGGGCGAGGATCTTTCCTGTGTCATTGCCGCAGTAGCTCCCGAAGAGATAATCCTTGCTGTAACGGCAAGAGAAAAGACGGTGTCCGAGCCGACGGTGGCGGTAACCCTGTATCAAGGGCTGCCCAAGGGCGATAAGCTGGAATGGATCATCCAAAAAGCAGTTGAGCTGGGGGTTACCCGCATCGTTCCCGTGGTCACCGCACGCAGTATTGCGAAGGCGAGCGAGCGGGACACGAAAAAAACCGCCCGTCTGCAGAAAATTGCAGACGAAGCGGCAGGGCAAAGCGGACGTGGTATTTTGCCGACGGTGGAAATGCCCATCACCTTTAAGCTGGCCGCCGAAAGAATGGCGAAAGAACAAACGGTGGTGTTTTACGAGTGCGGCGGTGCACCGCTTACCACATTGGCTTCCCAATGGGGAGGTACCCTTTCGGTATTCGTAGGTCCCGAGGGCGGCATCGCACCTGCGGAGATTGAGACGCTGGTAGAAGGCGGTGCCGCATTGGCAACGCTCGGTCCCCGTATTTTACGGTGCGAAACAGCACCGATAGCGGCACTGTCCGCCATTATGGTGTTAACAGGCAATATGGAATAAAAAGGACGCTGTGCAGAGCACAGCGTCCTTTTTATGTGTCTTTCAATATACACTCTTCAAACCCACCCCCGTCTTCGGTAAGCAGAAACAAGTGCACGCAACTTGACGGATAGTCACACAGCATTTTGTCTGCCTTGTCTGCCTTCCCACTCCAGAAAGCCAAGACTGTCGAAGGGTTGGGTGGCGTCTGCAGATATACACGTATGTTTTTTCTTTCGGAGTATCGGCAAAGACTGTTGACGTGAGTTTCTTCACCATCAAAGAAAACTACATTTTCTGTAGGTATGTACTGCTCCCAACAAGGCGTAGGCAAGCCATCGCTCATTAAAATGAAAACCATCCTTCTTCTCACCCCGACCAAAGTATATCACACTTTCTCTATTTACGCAAGTGCGTATACGCCGCTGCGTAATTTTGCGTACACTATACATAGGGAGTGAGAGTGTATGAGCATTAAAGATGTTATAGCAAAGCGGTTTATGCAACTTTGTGCAGAGAGAAACATGACCGTAAATGAGTTGGCAACACGTTCAGGCGTAACACCGTCCACTGCATATAGTATGCTGGATGCATCTCGCCGTGACGTGTCGGTGATAACGGTAAAGAAATTTTGTGACGGATTAGGCATAACCATAGGGGAGTTTTTCTCTACACCCGAGTTTGATGCTTTAGAACAAGAAATTATGTAAAAAGGACGCTGTGCAGAGCACAGCGTCCTTTTTCACATTGAAATCGAGTGAATATCGGGATTGGCTTCCATAAGGGAGTCGATAGGGTATAAGAGCTTATTCTCTTTTACCTTGACCGACAGCACGCAATGCAGCTCACCGCCGCCGCTTTTCTGGATCTCAAAGCCCGTAACATCCATATCGTTCGCTTCCAGTTGCTTGCGGAAACGTGGTACGGCACCGTTAACGTCGGCAAGCACCACCTCGATGTCTGCGGTAATGTTTTTCTCGATATGTACAAAGCGGTGTAAAAACAACTGCAGCCCTACCATCAGGATAGTGGTAAAAATACCGATAGGATACATGCCCGCACCGATTGCCATGCCGATAACGGCGGTGGTCCAGATGCCTGCCGCCGTGGTCAGACCACGTATGGTGGCACCACGAACGAAGATCACACCTGCACCGAGGAAGGACACACCGGTGATAATTTGGGAGGCGATACGGGATGCGTCTGCATCCGCCACGTCGCCAAAGGCATATTTGGACAGAATCATAGCAAGTGCCGCACCAATGGTCACCACAATGTGGGTGCGGATGCCCGCCTCCTTGTTACGCATACTGCGTTCCACGCCGATAACACAGCCACAAGCGGCCGCCACCAGCAAACGCAGCATGTACGGTGCTTCATTTGCAATTCCAGCCCATAATTCTTGCAAAACATCCATCAAAAAACACCTTCTCTTTCACGGAAATCATACGGTCAAACAGAAAGAGAGACCGTTTTTGGCCTCTCTTGTTTCTGTCTCTACTATACCCTGTTCGTGGGATTTTGTCAATACATTTGTTGAAAAAACCGTTGAAAATGTTGAAAATTCCTACAATACGCAGATTTTGATTACAGCAGGTCGAGCAAATCCTCTGCGGATAACGCCGAGAGAGAGGAAACACCCTCGGATAAAATCGATTCTGCAAGATGAGATTTTTCTTTTTGCAAAAGTATGATTTTTTCCTCCACGGAATCCTTTGCCACAAGGCGTACCACCTGTACGGGATTGCGTTGCCCGATGCGGTGGGCACGGTCGGTGGCTTGCTGTTCGGCGGCGAGATTCCACCACGGATCAAAGTGAATGACCGTGTCTGCTCCCGTAAGGTTAAGACCTGTGCCGCCTGCTTTGAGAGAGATTAAGAACACGTCTCCCTTGCCTGCGTTAAAGTCATTGACCATACGTGCACGCTGTACGGCAGGGGTGCTTCCCTTGAGTACCATATACGACAGTCCTGCCGCTTGCAAATCTCCTTCGAGAATATCCAGCATAGAGGTAAACTGTGAAAACAGCAGTACACGGTGCCCCGCGGCTTTTGCCTGGGTCACCAGCTCCAGACACGCCTCACGTTTACAGCTGCCGCCGGTATATGGCTCGGTACACAAGGCGGGATCACAGCAAATCTGGCGCAGACGCATCAGCAGGGTCAACACCGACAGCTTGCTCTTTTCGAAGGTGCCTGCCGCCAGCTCTTCACCGATGCGGTTTTTGATCTGTGCGGCACAGGCGGTGTACAGCTTGTGCTGCTCCTCTCCCATTTGTGCCACCAGCACCTGCTCGGTTTTTGGCGGCAGCTCGGTGAGAACATCCGCTTTCAATCGCCGCATCAGAAACGGTGAGACAATAGCGGCAAGCCGTTTTAACGCCGCCTCGTCACCGTCACGCACGGCAGGCAGCTCAAAGCGGTTTTTGAAATGGGTATACGTATACAGGAAGCCCGGCATCAAGAAATCAAAGATGCTCCACAGCTCAGACAAGCGATTTTCAATCGGTGTGCCCGTCAGAGCAAAGCGCTGTTCGGATATAATGGCTTTGACCGCCTTGGCGTTTTGTGTCTTCTGATTCTTAATATATTGTGCTTCATCCAAAATATGATAACGGAACCGTATATTTTTATATAACAGAATATCCCGCTTGAGCATATCGTACGACGTGATAACCACACGGTAGCTTTCTGCGGTGGACAGGAGCTGCTCACGCACGGTGGCGTTACCTGTTATCGCAAGGGTGGTGAGCTGCGGTGCGAACTTTTTAATTTCGTTTTCCCAGTTTAGCACCAGCGACGTGGGACACACTACCAAAGACGGCAAACCGCTTGTGTCGTCCAACAACAGAGAAATGATCTGTACCGTTTTACCCAAACCCATATCGTCCGCCAGAATACCGCCAAAGCCCGCCTTGGTCAAGGTGTGCAGCCAACGGAAGCCCTCTTTTTGATACGGACGCAGTACATCCTCGAGGCAGGGTGGTACGGCGGCGGGTGCTTTAGACGCATCTCTCAATGTTTGTGTCAGCGATACAAACACCTTGTCCTGTCGGAACGGGATAGTGTGTCGGGAATGGAGCAGCGATTGCAGCTGTAATGCACGGTAGCGTGGCAAAGAGATTTTACCGCTTTTCAGTTCTGCGGGGGTCAGCTCCAATTCCTCCGCCAGCAACGCAAGGCCCTTGACCGTGTCGTCATCCAAAGAAACGTACGCACCCGATTTCAAGCGGGTGTACGGTTTTTCGGCACGAAACCGTGAAAGCAGCTCGGCAAGCTCGGATTTTTCCCAACCGTCAAGGTCAATATCCATCTGCAAAAGGTTACCTTCCACCCGCACGCCAACCGATACGTCGGGCGGTGCGGCGGGGCGTAGCCGCTTAAAATCGTCGCTTGCAAAAACGGTGGCAAGCGCCTCTAATGCAGGCAGACCCTCGGTGAGAAAGCGGTAAACGGCATCTTCGTCACCGTGGAAAACCACTTCACCTGTTTCGGGGAGAAAACCTGTAAAATACCGTTCGATTTCCACACGAACCGCACGTTCAAGACGTGCATCACGTCGCTCGTTTTTCTTGATATCGGTGAACAGCGGCACCGTTTTGTCGGGATAGCAGAAATCCACCTTGGCGGTGACGGTGCCTTCCTCCGGTGCGTGCAGATAGATTCTCGGCTCGGCGTTTTCCGGCATATATTCCGCTAACAAATCCTCGTTGTTAATCGGCATAACCTCCCGTACGGCAGGCAACACCTGACTGCAAAAGGCGGGTAGATCGTCAAAGGACACCACGATACCGTTTGGTTCGTGGTGAGCGGCAATCAGCCAATCCTGTGCCCTTGACGCAAAGTCGGCGGAGCAGCGGTGCAGGGTATCTCCGACCAGCACGTAAAGGCGTGCGGCACCAACCACGGGAACGGCGGAGGAGGTGGTAAATCTGACACCGCCGTCCAGCTTTTCTACCGTGATGCTGACCGCAGGGTCACCTTTCCGCAAAACAGCACAGCGGCCGTCGCCGCCAACCCGTACCGTGAAGGGATTGTCCCCGATAAGCGCCAGAAGTCGCTCAAAACCGCCTGCCGACAGCGGCAACTCCCTGCCTTCGGGCGGGCGGGTCCCCTGATATGCAGACACCTCCGCCAATAAAAATCGCAGCATTTCCCGTCCGTCATGGTTGAAGGCGGAGGGATGATGGAAAAAGGAAAACCCTTTGCCGTAGGAGACGGTCTCACCGCTGAGCACCGCATCGGTAAACGCAGAAATGTCCCGCATAATATATTGCCGCCCACGTCCTACCGAAAAGGAAACGAGCGGACGCAGTCCCGATAATACGAGGGTGGGGATAAGCGAAATATCCCCTGTGTTTTCAGCGGCACGCAGCGAGACGGTATCCTTTTGCGGATAGATACGCAGAAGGTTTTTTGCCGCTTCGCCTGTTTGTGCAAACACGGTGGGCAGTTTGGAGGCCGGGGTAAGACCGCCTAACATATCCTTGTAGTATTTATCGGTGAGCGCCGCAACAATATGGCGGCAGGCACCTTCGCCTTCTTTGTAAAGACCGCAGTTGCAGAACAGCCATTCCGCCTCTCCCGATGCGGCAAAGCCCACCTCTGTCGAGAAGGTGTCCTCGGCATTTTCCTGCACCTGTGCGGTGATAAACTCCGCATAAAAATCACTATGTACGCGGCGGATGTCCTTTACCTTACCCGCATTGTACAGCGAAACGCCTCGTAAATACGCTTGCTTGTGCTGTGCGAGTGCCGCAATTTTTTTGAGTGAAAACAGCGCCATACAGGTATCTCCTTACAAAGAATGTAGTAGATAATTATACACCCAAAACCGTATTTTGTAAATATTTTTTATGCTTTTTATGACGTATAATCTTCTAAAAGCAGCTGCAACGCATCTATACTTTCCACCGAGATACCCGCTTTGAGCTTTTCCTGCTCTGCGGGCGGCAGGGAGGAGACAGGCACCTCATATAATTTCTGCGGGAAAGCGGCGTCCCCTTCAAATACGGCAAGCTGCCCTTCCCAGACACCGAGTGTATAGGCGGCAGGGGTGCCGCTTTCGGTGCGGCGGTCAACAGTTCTGCCGTACCGCACGTACAAAACCGACAAAACACAGCAGGCGAGAACCGCTGCTGCAATAATGGCGAGAACGATGAGACGAATGGTTTTGTTCATATATACACCCCTTTTTAGAGTAGTATCTGCTTACAAGGGGCAGTCTATACCGAGGAATGATTGACATTTTCAGCTTTTTGGGGTATGATATAATGGAATGTATATATAGGAAAGGCAGGTGTTGTTCGCAATGTGGAAAAGGTTTAACGAAAAACTGAATCAAGCCGACCGCAAAATGCGTAAGTTTTTCCGTGAGCTGTGGGAAAAGATGAAACGCTTTCCCGCGTATTTGCGGGATGTCGGTGCGGTTATTGCTTATCTTGCGAAACACCCGAAAGAAATAAAACGACTGCTTCCTTCCAAGAAAAAAGTGAAGAAGTGGCTCAGAAAGTTGGGCAACGCAGCGTTGGCTCTCGTGTTGGTCCTGGTGATCACCGTGAGTATGATCGGCTGTGTGCTGGTGGTGTACGTTGTCAATAACTTTGACGGTACGACGGGCCTGCCTAACCTCAACAATCTGTCTATGGACGCCACCTCTATTATCTGGGTCAAGGACAGCGAAAACGGTGAATGGCGTGAATATGAGCATCTGGAAGGTGTCAACTCCATTTGGGTGGATATCGAAGAAATGCCGATATATATGCAGCATGCGGTAGTAGCCATTGAGGACGAACGTTTTCTTTCCCATTACGGCATTGACTGGAAACGTACGGTTGCCGCCTTTGCAAACTCCATTTTGCATTTTAACGACGTAGAGTTTGGCGGCTCTACTATTACACAGCAGCTGATCAAGGTAACGACAGGTGACAAAGACCATTCCTGGACCCGTAAAATCACCGAGATTTTGCGTGCGGTGGAAATGGAAAAGCTGTATGATAAGGATCAGATTTTAGAGGCATACCTGAACAACCTGCCGTTGTCGGATAATATTATCGGTGTCGGTGCGGGTGCCAACTACTTCTTTGGTAAAGAAATCAGCGAGCTGTCCATTGCGGAATGTGCGGTTTTGGCGAGTGTTACCAATAACCCGTCCCGGTATCATCCCTATAACCGTCCGCAGAACGTGCGTCAGCGTCAGCTGATGGTGCTCAAAAAGATGAATGAGCTCGGGTTTATTACCGACGACGAATATGTGCAGGCGGCGAATGAAGAGCTGCACTTTAAGAGCAGTATGCAGCATACGGCTACGTGGGATTATTACGTTGACCTTGTGATTGAAGACGTGATTGCCGACCTGCAGGAAGAGTACGGCTATACCAAACAGTACGCAACACAAATGGTGTTTTACGGCGGCCTTAATATCTACTCTGCGGAGGTTCCGTCGGAGCAGCTGGCTGTGGAAAAGGTGTATGCCAATGAGGACAACTTCCCCAAACACCGTGAGAAAGACACCGAAGACCCTGAGGCGAGCTTGTTTGTGGTGGACTATAACGGCAGAGTGGTTGCAACCATCGGCGGCAGAGGACAAAAGCAAGGCAAGCGTTCCTTTAACCGCTCGACACAGGCATTCCGTTCCCCCGGCTCGTCCATCAAGCCGTTGACCGCATACGGTCCTGCCGTTGTGCTGGATACGGCGCATTGGTCCAGTGTTGTAGCGGATGCGCCGCTGAAACAGATGTCCAACGGTGCCTGGTGGCCCGCCAACTATGAATCCAAGCCACGTGACAACGGCAACACCTTTGTATATCTCGGGCTGCAAAAATCCTTGAACACGGTTGCGGCACGATTGGTGGATTCGGTGCAGCCCAAAAATGCCTTTGATTTCGGCAGCAGTATTTTTAAGCTCTCCTCTTTGGTGAAATCACAAACCAATGAGAAAGGACAGGTGCTGACCGATATTGACTATGCACCGCTGTCGCTTGGTGCGTTGACCGTCGGTGTCAGCGCACGTGATATGGCGGCGGCGTATGCCGTTTACGGCAACGGCGGCAAGTATAACGAGCCGTATTCCTATTATGCCGTGTATGAAAACGGTACCCGTGACGACGGCAAGCTGCTGCTGCAGGACGGTCCTGCCAACATCCGTGTGATGGACGAGGATTCCGCTTATGTGATGAACCGTATGATGCAGCGTGTTGTGCGGTACGGTACTGCTACCGACATCAGCGGCTCCTGGGGCGGCGAATGGGAAGTATTTGGTAAAACAGGTACTGCCGAAAGTAACCGTGACGTGTATTTCTGCGGCGGCACGCCGTATTATGTGGGTGCTTCCTGGTTTGGCTATGATAATAACCAACAGCTTGCGAAGGGCTCGCAGACAGGATATGCCAAGAGCTTGTGGAACAAGGCGATGAGAGCTTTGCACGCAAGCAAACAGCCGTGTGGCTTTGATAAAAAGGGCACAACGGAGGAGCGGGAGTTTTGTACCGAAACAGGTCTGTTGGCTACCGATAAATGTCCGAAAACAGATATCGGTGTGTATAAGGCCTCTAACATTCCCGGCTTGTGCAGCTTGCACGCAGGTGCACAGAAAACCACCACCGACCCGAATGCGACAACTGCAACGGGTGATGCGACCGGCACAACCGTAGCAGGAGAAACCGCCGGAACAACAGGCGGTGCTGCCACAACCACTGCGGCAAACACCACAGCAACTGCAGAATGAAAAACAACCCCCCGAATGCAATGGCATTCGGGGGTTTTGTGTTTATGGCACCCGCAGCGAGAATTGGACTTCGCATGCGAAGTCCGTCGACATTTTGCTTGTGCAAAAGTCGCACCCAAACATTGATTTTACGTTGTGAGTTTGATTCCTTTGAAAAATCAAAAAAGCACACACACCTTTTGGTATGTGTGCTTTTTTGGCACCCGCAGCGAGAATCGAACTCACAACTACCCCTTAGGAGGGGGTTATTATATCCATTTAACTATGCAGGCGTGTTATGTCGTTCGCTATGTATTATAGGCACAAAATGTAAAAATGTCAACCGTGCGGATGGACTATGTAGGGGCGGGCCTCTGTGCCCGCCCGTTGTGTTGTCGTTTTTAGAGAGCGTAGAGACCTTCTCTTACCGAGATATGAAGGGCATTATAAGGCGGGAAGGGAACGCCGTCCCCTACTACGCCAATGCCAACGAAATGAGTTCCAGCGGCGAAAACGCAGGTTGCAGTGCGGCATTGATGCCTGCGGCGATCAGCCGTGCGGCACGGCTGATGACAAGGTCAATTTCTTTTGGTGTCACAACAAGGTTTTTCAATGCTTCCGGCACGGCGTTGCCGCCTGCGGCGGCAATGGTTGCCGCATCCACCACGGTGGGCACACCGATACCGATGACCGGCACACCGAAGGTAGCGGCATTTAACGGGTGGCGGTGATTGCCTACGCCTGCACCGGGGGAAATGCCGCTGTCCGATACCTGCACCGTGCGGCCGAGCCGTGTGACCTCACCCGCCGCCAGCGCATCTACCACAATGATAGCGGCAGGGGAGACAACGCCGCATACGCCACGCACGATCTCGCTGCTTTCTGTGCCTGTCTGTCCCAGAACGCCGGGGGTCAACACTGCCGACGGACGCAGTCCGTCAAGCCCTACACTTTTGGCGAACTCTCCGTCTATGTGACGGGTGGCAAGCACCATATCCGCTGTGCGTGGACCTAACGCATCGGGTGTGATGCCACGATTGCCCAAACCAACGGTCAGCACCGTGCCGTTTTTCGGCAACAGCGAGGTAATGGCCTTTGCCAGCAGGGTAGCGGCCTCGTGTATGTCTTTTTCGTCGTCTGAAAGAGCGGGAAACTCCAACGTCACATAGGTGCCACGTGGCTTGCCCACGGCGATTGCCGCCGCATCGGAATGCAGCTGCAGGGTGGTGACGGTAACCTTCCCTGTGGCAGTGACCGACCTTTCAAAATCCTCTTTGGAGAGGTGCTTCGCATTATCAACCGTTTCAAGTGCTAAATCTGTACGAAAAACCATACTTTTTCCTGCCTTTTATTGGGGTATATGCAGTATTTGCGAAAAAAATCTCAATATTCTGAAAAAAACAGTTGCATTTTTGAAAAAAGGGTGCTATTATGACTTGTGCGTGATTTGAAATAGTCAGATTAGGAGGTGTGACCATGCCCAATATTAAATCCGCCAAGAAGCGTGTAAAGGTTAACGCTGCGAAAGCTGAGCGCAACAAAGCTGCTCGTTCTGCTCTCCGTACCGAGATCAAAAATGCTAACGCCGCTATCGCTGCAGGCGAAAACAAAGAAGAAGCTTTGAAAGCCGCAGTGAAGAAGATTGACCAGGCCGCTGCGAAGGGTCTCCTGCACAAGAATACGGCTGCACGGAAAAAGTCCGCCCTCGCTAAAAAGGCAAACGCCTGATTGGTATAATTGAGAAGAACAAAACCTCCGCTTTTGCGGAGGTTTTTTCGTTGACTTTTTCTGTTGTATATATTATAATACTACGTGTACGCGTGCTTTTGGGCATACAAACGGATGGGTCCTGTGCGACGGTGCGCTGTGAACCATGTCAGGCGGGGAACCGAGCAGCATTAAGCGGTGTCGTCCGTGCGCCACAGTCTGCCTGTCCGTTTGTATGCCTAAGGGTACGCGATTTGTATTTATTTCTTTTGCGTGAGGTGATTTTGTGTATCAGGTGTTATATCGTAAATGGCGGCCGCAGACCTTTTCGGATGTCAGCGGACAGGAAACGGTAACCGCCGCACTGAAAAATGAAATCAAAAACAACCGTTTGGCACATGCCTATTTGTTTACCGGCTGTCGTGGAACGGGTAAGACCACCTGCGCCAAAATCCTTGCAAAAGCGGTCAACTGTCTGCATCCAAAGGACGGCGACCCGTGCAACGAATGTGAAATCTGCCGTGGTATTGATGACGGCTCTATCCTGGATGTCACCGAAATCGATGCCGCCTCCAATAACGGTGTGGATAACATCCGAGAGCTGCGTGAAGAGGTCAATTATACGCCCAATGCAGGTACCTACCGTGTGTACATCATCGACGAAGTACATATGCTATCCGCAGGTGCATTCAACGCCCTGTTAAAGACGTTGGAAGAGCCGCCTGCACACGTGATTTTTATTCTGGCGACCACCGAAGTGCATAAGCTGCCTGCGACCATTCTGTCCCGCTGTCAGCGGTTTGATTTCGGTCGTATTGCACCGACTGCGATTGCTGCACGTATACAGGAAGTGGCGACGGCAGAGGGCTTTACGGTGACCGATGATGCGGCATTGCTGCTTGCCCGTCTCGCAGACGGTGCTATGCGTGATGCACTGTCCCTTTTGGATCAATGCTTGTCGGTTGGTAATGAAATCACCGCCGAAGCGGTAGCACAAGCGACCGGTATGGCCGGCAGTGAGTATCTGTATCAACTGTCGGATGCGGTGGCTGTAGGTGATTCCGCTGCCGCACTGGCACTGCTGGATACGTTGTACCGTGGGGCAAAGGATATGGAGCGGCTGTGTGCCGAGTGGGTGGAGCATTACCGCAATCTGATGATTGTACAGACGGTAAAAGATCCCGCCGAGCTGATTATCGCATCCCCTGACGAGTGGGAAAAGCTTCGTGCCGCCGCAGGCAAACAGTCTGCCGCTGCGGTGCTGCAGTGTCTCACCGTTTTACAGGAAACGCTGGATCGTTTACGTGGCGGCGTGTCCCGTCGTGTAGAAATGGAAATGGCGGTGTTAAAGCTGTGCTGTCCCGAGCTGGATAGCGGCAGTGAGGCGTTGCTGCGTCGTGTTGCCGCACTGGAAGGTGCACTTGCATCGGGTGTGGCTGTGAAGGCGGCGTCCCAACCGGTGAAGCAGAAAGTGCCTGCCGCACAACCGGCGGCACCTCAACCCGTGAAGGAGGCGGCACCTGCACCGCAAGTGGAAGCAGAGCCCGCACCACAAGAGGAAACGACACCTGCACCCGAACAGCCGGTGGAGGCGGCACCTGTGGACGATGAAGAGCGCCCGTTTGCCCAATGGGGTGAGGTTGTGGAACGGCTCGGTACGGCTTGTCCGCCGTTGCAGGGCGTGCTTATCGGCTCAACCGCATATGTCCGTGGTGATATTGTGTTGGTGTGTACCGACAATGAAATGTTCAAATCGCTTGCCACCCGTGACGGGAACAAGCAGATTTTCCTCTCTGTCATCCGTGAGGTGACCGGCCGCAGTATGCGTATCGGCATCAAGAAAAAGGTAACACCGCAGGATGAAATTCCCGAAGACCCGCTTGCCGCGTTTTTGCAGAGGGGACGCGCGCAGGGCGTGAATATTACAACTGAGGAGTAAAAACTATGAAAGCAAGATTACCGCAAGGTATGGGCGGCGGCCCCGGCAATATGCAGGCGATGATGCGTCAGGCACAGAAAATGCAGGAGGAAGCCGCAGCACTGCAGCAGGAATTGGAAGCAACCGAATATACAGCATCGGCAGGCGGCGGTGCGGTGGAAGCTACCGTTAACGGAAAGCACGAAATCGTACGTCTGAACATCAACCCCGAAGTGATCGACCCCGATGACGCAGAAATGCTTGCAGACCTCGTAAAAGCGGCGGTTAACGAAGCGATACGTAAGGCGGCGGCAGATGCGGACACCCGTATGGGACAAATTACCGGCGGACTGGGTTTCCCCGGCTTCTGAGAGGGTATACTATGGAATACGGTGTAGCACCGCTGGAGAGGTTGGTCGAGCAGCTGGAAGGATTGCCCGGCATCGGCCATAAATCCGCAGGGCGGCTTGCATTTTATCTATTGCGTGCATCGCAGGAAAAGGCAGATGCTTTTGTGTCTGCGATTCAAGATGCACGTGAAAAAATACGGGAATGTACGGTGTGCTGTAACTTGGCGGATAAGGAGCTTTGTCCCGTTTGTGCCGCACCTGCAAGGGACCGTTCGGTCATTTGCGTGGTAGAGGATGCAAGGGATGTGGCGGCATTTGAACGCACCCGTGAATATACGGGTCTGTACCACGTGCTGCACGGCACCATTTCGCCAATGGACGGTGTAGGTCCCGAGGATATCCGTGTGAAAGAGCTGCTTGTACGTCTGACCGATGAGAATATCACCGAGGTGATTATGGCAACCAATCCCACTGTCGAGGGTGAAGCCACGGCGATGTATCTGGCACGGCTTTTGAAGGCATTTCCCATTAAAATCACCCGTCTTGCCTACGGCATTCCCGTGGGCGGAGACCTGGAGTATGCGGACGAGGTTACCTTGCGCCGTTCACTTGAGGGAAGGAACGTTCTGTAGCCGAAAAGGGTAAGCGCTAATCGCACGGGCAGTATTTTCACCAGACAAATTGCCATAAGGAAAAAATACATTTTTAACCGATTAGGGTTTGCCCTTTTCGGCTACACAAAGAAAGGAGATGTCGGCGTTGGCGAAAGAAAGTATCAAAACGATTTCCGAAAACCGCAAGGCATTCCACGAATATTTTGTGGAAGAATCCTTGGAAGCCGGCATTGAATTGTGCGGCACCGAGGTAAAGGCCATCCGCAGAGGCGGCGTTAATCTCAAGGATGCCTGGTGCAGTGTGGTGGAAGGCGAAATGTTTGTCAACGGTATGCATATCAGCCCCTATGAACAGGGAAACATTTTTAACCGTGATCCGCTGCGTGTCAGACGGTTGCTGCTGCATAAAAAAGAAATTATGCGATCGTATGGATTGACCAAGCAGCAAGGACTTACGCTGATACCCTTGTCCTTGTATTTCAAGGGCTCGCGTGTGAAGGTGCAGGTAGGGCTTTGCCGTGGTAAAAAGCTGTATGATAAGCGTGAAGATGCAGCCAGACGTGATATGAAACGAGAAGCGGAACGTGCTTTGAAAGAGAAAAACGCACAGTGATTTTCACTGTGC
>JAZNXY010000142.1:0-2900 GCA_045594105.1 Acutalibacteraceae bacterium
TACGGGCTCGGTCTTGCCATCGCCAAGGCAATCACCACCTCGCACAAAGGAAATATTGCGGTGCACTGCTTTGACGGATTCGTGGAATTCAGAGTGCAAATACCTGCATTGTAAAAATTGAATCAATTCAATCAAACTTCAATCTTCCTCCTGTACAATGACTGTATCATGGTACAGGAGGTTTTTTATGGCGTTTCAAACCGTATTTAAACGATACGAACTGAAATATATGCTGACGCTCGAGCAAAAACAGCGAGTCCTTGAAGCGCTGGCACCGCATATGAAGCTTGATCAATACGGCAGAACTACTATCCGTAACCTTTATTTTGATACGGATACCTATCTTTTGATTCGCCGCTCCATTGAAAAAACGGCCTACAAGGAGAAGCTGCGCATACGCAGCTACGATCGCGCAGAGGCAGACGACATGGTTTTTGTGGAGCTGAAAAAGAAATACAAACGCGTGGTATATAAACGGAGAATCTCTTTGCCGAGCAAGGAGGCTGCGGGCTGGCTCTCCGGGGAAAAGCGGATTGAAAAACGCACGCAGATCTCTGATGAGATCGATTATTTTATAAAATTGTACGGCACTCTTCGCCCGGTGGTATTTCTTTCGTATGAGAGGGAGGCATATTATTCTGAGGACGGCACTGATTTTCGTGTGACCTTTGACGATACCATCCTTTGTCGACAAGAGGATCTGTCCCTGGAGGCCGACGCATACGGCACCCCGATCCTTCCCGACGGCAAGGTGCTGATGGAAATAAAATGCGGCGGCGGCATTCCGCTTTGGATGACGGAGCTCCTGTCGCGTGAGAAGCTCTATAAAACATCCTTTTCGAAATACGGGACAGCGTACAGAACGCTGATATTTCCGCAGACGCATACGCTGAATCAATACAACGTGCTGGAGGTAAATACGAATGCTTGAAAACTTATTTAAGGGATTGTTCGATACCGAGCTGACGGTTCTCATCAGTGTGGCCGATTTTTTGCTTTGTCTCGGTGTCTCACTTGTGATCGGTCTTTTGATGGCGTTTGCCTATATGTACTGCACGCGTTATACAAAGAGCTTTGTGATAACACTGGCCCTGCTTCCGGCCGTGGTCTGCGTCGTTATTATGATGGTGAATGGTAACGTGGGAACGGGCGTTGCGGTTGCAGGGGCCTTCAGTCTCGTGCGTTTCCGCAGTGTTCCCGGAACAGCCAAGGAGATCTGCGCCTTGTTTTTGGCAATGGGAGCAGGCCTGATCGCCGGTATGGGATACCTCGGATTTGCTCTGCTGTTTACGGTGGTAATGTGCATTGTGTTTGTAGTGTATAGCCATCTCGGCTTTGGCACAAAAAAGAATGCCGCAACCTTTAAGACCCTCACGGTCACCATCCCGGAAGATCTGGATTATTCCGGCATTTTCGAGGACATTTTTGCTGAATTTACGGTCTCACACGATCTGATTCGTGTGAAGACCACTAATATGGGCAGCATGTTTAAGCTTACGTACAATGTAAGACTCCGCGACGTGAGGCGTGAAAAAGAAATGATTGATAAAATCCGTTGCCGAAACGGCAATCTTGAAATTGCCGTCTCCGAGCAGGAAACGGCCGGAACAGAGCTGTAACGGAGGCGGATATGAAGAAGATATTGTCTGTTTTGCTGATTTTGTTACTGGTGCTGTTCACCCTGGCCGGTTGCGGCAGGGATGAGGATGACAAAGAACAAAGCGTGGATCGGGACGGAACCTCCGCTTCTTTTTCCGAAGAGGCCGATTTTTCAAAAACCGATGCGGAGATGTTTACCGGGCGTGACTATAAAACCGACTATGACGAGAGCGGAGCGGTCACCATTCAGCTGGATGGGGCGACGGCGATTTCAAACTCCGACAGTGTTCGGGTATCCGGCACAAAGATTACTCTCACCGAAGAGGCGACCTATATCCTTTCGGGAAAGATGACGGACGGTATGCTGATCGTGGATGCGCCCGACACCGCAAAACTGCAGATCGTTTTGAACGGCGTCGAGCTTACAAGCAAAACCTCCGCGGCATTGTATATCCGTGAGGCCGACAAGGTGTTTCTGACACTTGCTGATGGAACCGCCAACACACTTGCCAATGGCGGTAGTTTTACTGCTATTGACGATAATAATATTGACGGTGCTCTGTTTTCAAAGCAAGTTTTGACACTCAACGGAACAGGTTCTTTGACGGTTACCTCTCCTGCGGCCCATGGCATTGTCTGCAAAGATGACCTTGTGTTCACCGGTGGAACCTATACAGTCAATTCCGCATCTCATGGTTTAGATGCCAACGACAGCGTAAGAATTACAAATGCCACGTTTCACATTGATGCCGGCAAGGATGCCATACATGCCGAGAATACCGATGATACCTCCCTTGGTTTTATTTATATCGGAGGTGGAACGATTAAAGCAGAAGCTGAAGGTGACGGTATCGCCGCCGGTGCTCATATGCAGATAGCAGATGGCACGATAGATCTTCTTGTCGGCGGCGGCGCGGAAAACGGAAATCAAGAATTTTCCGATGGCTTTGGCGGATTTATGGGCGGCGGTGGCAGGCCCGGTGAAATGCGACCGGGCAGTTCACAAAGTTCAACCACCACAACCGATGAAAACAGCACAAGTATGAAGGGACTAAAAGCCACAAACAGTTTGCTGATTTCGGGTGGTAATTTTACCATCAACTCGGCAGATGATTCGGTACACTCCGATGTTTCGGTTATTATTAACGGCGGAACATTTACCATAGCATCGGGTGACGATGCTATTCACGCTGAGGATACCTTGACCGTTACTGCGGGTAAGATTGATATTTCTGAAAGCTACGAAGGTCTTGAAGCTCTGCACATTGATGTGCAAGGTGGAGATATTAAGTTGAAGGCAA
>JAZNXY010000143.1:0-11468 GCA_045594105.1 Acutalibacteraceae bacterium
GGCTCGCGTGTGAAGGTGCAGGTAGGGCTTTGCCGTGGTAAAAAGCTGTATGATAAGCGTGAAGATGCAGCCAGACGTGATATGAAACGAGAAGCGGAACGTGCTTTGAAAGAGAAAAACGCACAGTGATTTTCACTGTGCGTTTTCGCTTTTTGTATGACAGAAAAGACGGGCGGGCGAGCCCCCCGCGGAAAGGCACACAAAATAAGGCACAAAAGCACTCTTAAACACGGTGATTTTCTGCTTTTTTATGCAAAACGAAAGCGTATTTTCGGCTAATCTGCTGAAATTGTAAAAAAAGACAAAAGTTGTGAAAAAAATAACGATTTTTACTGGATTTTTTGTAAAAACTCTGCTATAATGTACGGTGGTGTATGCTATGTGCAGGAAACTGCATAAAAGAGGCATACGAAAGACAAGGAGGAAAGGCAATATGCAGAAAAAAATCAGTTCGCTGCCCTTCAAGGGTACACCCGAACAGGCCGCACAGTTGCAGAAGGTCATCGACGAGAATAAGCACGACAAAAGCCGTCTGATGGGCGTTATGCAGGATGCGCAGAACATTTACGGGTATCTCCCGATCGAAGTACAGCAGATGATCGCTGACGGTATGGGCGTTCCGCTGGAAAAGGTTTACGGCGTGGCGACCTTCTATGCGCAGTTCGCGCTGTCCCCCAAGGGTGAGTACAACATCTCCGTTTGCTTGGGCACCGCTTGCTACGTAAAAGGCTCGGGCGATCTGTTCGACAAAATCTCCGAAATCCTCGGTATCGGTGCTGACGAATGTACCGCCGACGGTAAGTTCTCCCTGACCGCTTGCCGTTGCATCGGCGCTTGCGGCTTGGCTCCCGTTCTGACCGTTAACGATGAAGTGTACGGCCGTCTGGGTGTTGAAGATATTCCCGGTATTCTTGCTAAATACGGAGCGTAAAGTATGAAAATTTGTACCATTCGTGAATTGCTGGATGCTACTGTGGTTGCCGGTGAAGAAAACCTCGGCAAGCACGTATACTCTGCCTGCGGCAGCGATATGATGAGCGACGTGCTCGCATACGTGAAGGACCAGGCGGTGTTGCTGACCGGTCTTATCAATCCGCAGGTCATTCGTACGGCGGAAATGATGGATATGGTGTGCGTTGTATTTGTACGTTCGAAACAACCTACCGCTGAAATGGTACGTTTGGCAGAGGAGAGCGGTCTTGTATTGCTTGCCACCGATAAACGTATGTATGAAGCGTGCGGTATCCTGTACAAGAGTGGTCTTGTGGGCAACAGGGTACGGGAGACGGGCGTATGAGTGAAGTGCTTTCGTTTCACTTTGATGTAGACGGCGACAACTTCACTTCTGCGGGACAGGCGTCGGTGCAGGTTAAGAAAAATCTGCGTCAGTTAGGGCTGTCTCCCGACATCATCCGCCGTGTATCCATTGCGATGTACGAGGGCGAAATCAATATGGTTATCCACGCAGGCGGCGGTCACGCCGAGGTGCGTGTGATGGAGGATGCTATTGAAATCATCCTTACCGACCATGGCCCCGGCATTGCGGATATTGAGCAGGCGATGCAGGCGGGCTTCTCCACCGCACCCGATACGATTCGGTCGCTCGGGTTTGGTGCAGGTATGGGTCTGCCGAACATGAAACGCTACACCGATCATATGGACATTGCGTCCAAGGTCGGCGAGGGTACAACAATTACCATGCGGGTAAACTTTGAGTAGGTGACAGAGAATGCATACATACGAACATTCGGTGCATCTTGACCCACAGAAATGTACCGGCTGTACGACCTGCCTTAAGCATTGTCCCACAGAAGCCATTCGTGTGCGTGACGGCCACGCCGTCATTAACGAATCACGGTGTATTGACTGTGGCGAGTGTATCCGAGTGTGTCCGCACAAAGCCAAAAAAGCGGTGTGCAACACATTGGAGGCGATGGATGGTTTTCAGTGGAAAATCGCTTTGCCTGCCCCGGCACTTTACGGTCAGTTTGACAACCTTGACGATGTGGACTATGTGCTTAACGGGCTTTTGAAAATCGGCTTTGACCAGGTGTACGAGGTGTCACAGGCGGCGGAAATGGTATCTGCCTACACCCGCTTGTATCTTGCTACCGAAGGTGTCAAGAAACCGGTCATCAGTGCCGCTTGCCCCGTTATCGTGCGATTGATCTCTTTGCGTTTTCCTTCTCTTGAGGATAACGTGATGCGGATGCTGCCGCCGATGGAAATTGCGGCAAAACTCGCCCGGGAAAAGGCAATGACGGAGCATCCTGAACTGAAGCTCGAGGAAATCGGTGTCTGTTTCCTGTCTCCGTGTCCCGCAAAAGCCAGTTACGTAAAGAACGGCTTTGGGGACTATATGAGTCAAGTGAACGCAGTAGTACCGATAAGCGATGTGTACTTTAAGCTCATCAATGAAATGAAGCCGGACGATCTGCCCCAACAGCTTTCCCAATCAGGAATGATAGGTGTCGGTTGGGCGACCAGCGGCGGCGAAGCCGCAGCACTGTTTAACGACAGTTATCTGGCGGCTGATGGCATTGAAAACGTCATTCGTGTGTTGGATCAGATTGAAAACGGCAATATTCCGCAATTGGAGTTTGTAGAACTTAACGCCTGTACGGGCGGTTGTGTCGGCGGTGTGCTCACCGTACAAAATCCGTTTATTGCGAAAGCCCGACTGCAAAGCTTGCGACACTTTTTACCCGTGTCACAGAACTTCTTGCCGTCGGAGGAACAGTATATTCCTGCGCACTACTTCTTTGACGAGCTTCCCGAATACAGGCCGATAGCACAGCTAAGCAGTAACATGGCAAAATCGATGCGTATGATGGCGGATATCCAAAACTTACGTGCATCCTTGCCCGGTCTTGACTGCGGTGCCTGCGGCGCACCCTCCTGCCGTGCCTTTGCGGAGGATGTGGTACGGGGAAGAGCGGACGAAAAAGCGTGCGTTGTAGCAAACAGCAAAAAGGAGGAGTAACCTGTGACTGTACGTGAAATGGCAGATGCCGCTATGCTGAAAGTGGCGGCTTTACCTGACGGCGACCGTGAGGTCGGCGGCGTATACATAGGTGACCTGCTCAGTTGGGTAATGGGCCGTGCCAAGAATGATGACGCATGGATAACCATTATGTCCAACCAAAATATTGTAGCGGTTGCAACCCTTGCAGACACAGCTACCGTCATTTTGGCGGAGGGGGTAACCCCCGACGACGGTGTGGCGGCGTTGGCAGAGCAAAAAGGGGTCAACATTTTACTGTCCGACCTTGCAGCGTATGAAACGGCTGTGAAGATACGGGATTGCTTATGAAACACCGCTATTATTACGATTTGCATATCCACTCCTGCCTGTCTCCTTGCGGAGACAACGACAATACCCCGAATAATTTGGCGGGTATGGCGACCTTGGCAGGATTGCAGATTATGGCACTTACCGACCACAACACCTGTAAAAACTGTCCCGCGTTTTTTGCGGCGGCGAAAAAACAGGGCATTATCCCCGTCGCAGGTATGGAACTGACCACTGCGGAGGATATCCATATGGTGTGTCTGTTCCCGACGTTGGAACAGGCGATGGCGTTCGACAAAGAAATCGAAACCCGCCGTGTTCTGATAGATAACCGCCCCGACATTTTCGGTGACCAGTGGATACTGGATGAGAATGACGAAAAGATCGGGGAAGAGCCGTATCTTTTATCCAATGCCACCACCGTGACGTTGGAGGAAAGCATACCACTGGTGACAAGCTTTGGCGGTGTGTGTTATCCTGCACACATTGACCGTGAGGCAAACGGCATTATCGCAACCTTAGGTGCTTTACCGCCCGATTTACCGTTTACCGCCGTGGAATTACACGACGGGGAAAAGGAAGCGGTGTTGGCGCAGCAGATACCGGCAGGTTGCCGTGTGACCGTAGGCAGCGATGCTCACTTTTTGTGGGATATACGGGATAAAGACAGGTTTGTGGAGCTGGAAGATGAGCCGTACAGCAGCCGGCTGGTGCGTGAACGCTTGATAGCGTGGCTCGGAGGGAAAGAATGAAAGAGTTATCCTTGAACATCCTGGATATCGTGGAAAATTCGGTAAAAGCAGGGGCGACCCTTACCGAAGTCTTGTTGACCGAGCAGGCAAATGCACTCACCATCACCATTCGTGATGACGGCTGCGGTATGGATGCCGAAACGGTAAGAAGGGTCACCGACCCGTTTTACACCACCCGTACCACCCGTGCGGTGGGGTTGGGACTGCCGCTTCTCAAATTGGAAGCACAGCAGACCGGCGGTGATGTAACGGTTACCTCCCGTGACAAAGCGACCTATCCCGACAGTCACGGCACCGAGGTGGTGGCTACCTTTTACACCGACCACATCGACTGCCCGCCGATAGGAGATATTCCTGCGACGGTGGTGACGTTGGTACAAGGGCATCCCGACACCGACTTTCTGTTCTTGCATATAAAGGACGGCAACGAAGTGCGGTTGGATACCCGTGAAATACGGGAAATCCTCGAGGGTGTACCGCTTGACAGCTTCGAGGTGTTACAATGGATTCAAGGGTTTCTTGCCGAAGGGTACGAAAACCTATGAATATACACAGTATAATATTCTGACGAAAGGAAGATTTGTATGAAAAGTTTAGCAGAACTCCAGGCAATCAAAGAGAGAATGCAAGGTAAAGTTGCGCTGCGTGAAGGCAGCAGCGACAAGCGTGTCGTGGTCGGCATGGCAACCTGCGGTATTGCTGCAGGCGCTCGTCCGGTCCTCGCCGCTTTTGTTGAGCAGGTAAACGAGGCAGGTCTTGTAGCGAATGTTACCGTTACCCAGACCGGCTGTATCGGCATCTGCCAGTTTGAACCCGTTGCTGAAGTATTCGAGGCGGGTAAGGAAAAGGTCACCTATGTGAAGATGACCCCTGAAAAGGTTGCACGCGTAGTGGAAGAACATCTCAAAGGCGGCAAGCCGGTTGCAGAGTTCACCCTCGCCAACAATAAAGAGTAATTTTGAGGAGGTAATAGTATGATTCGTGCACATGTGCTGATCTGCGGCGGTACCGGCTGTACCTCCTCGGGCAGTAACAAAATTCAGGAAGCGTTTGCGTCCGCTTTGGAAGCGAACGGCATTACCGAAGAAGTCAAAATCGTACAGACCGGTTGTTTCGGTCTTTGCGAACTCGGCCCCGTGGTTATCGTGCATCCCGATGGCACCTTCTATAGCCGCGTGACCCCCGAAGATGTAGCGGAAATCGTTTCCGAGCATCTCTTGAAAGGTCGTCCTGTGGAACGCCTTGTATATGCGGATACCGGTTCCGATGAACCTGTTGAAGGCACCGTATCCTTGAACGACACCGTGTTCTACAAGTCCCAGAACCGTGTTGTGTTGCGTAACTGCGGTATGATCAACCCCGAAAGCATCGACGAATACATCGCGATGGACGGCTATGCCGCTTTGGGTAAAGTGTTGACCGAAATGACCCCTGAAGAAGTTATTCAGGTGGTTACCGATTCCGGTCTTCGTGGCCGTGGCGGCGGTGGCTTCCCCACCGGTCGCAAGTGGGCGTTGACCGCTCCCAACAAAGCTGATCAGAAATACGTTGTATGTAACGCCGACGAAGGCGACCCGGGTGCGTTTATGGACCGTTCGGTTCTGGAAGGTGACCCGCACAGTCTTATCGAGGCAATGGCTATCGCCGGCTACGCTATCGGTGCTACCGAAGGTTACGTATACGTGCGTGCGGAGTATCCGATTGCTGTTTCCCGTCTGCAGATTGCTATCGACCAGGCGAGAGAATACGGCCTGCTCGGCAAAAACATCTTTGGCAGCGGCTTTGATTTCGATCTCTTCATCCGTCTGGGCGCAGGTGCGTTCGTTTGCGGTGAAGAAACCGCTTTGATGACCTCTATCGAAGGTAACCGCGGCGAACCCCGTCCGCGTCCGCCGTATCCGGCTGTCAAAGGTCTGTACGGCAAGCCCACCGTTGAAAACAACGTGGAAACCTTTGCCAACATCCCGCAGATCATCCTGCGTGGCGCTGAGTGGTTTGCTTCCATGGGTACCGAGAAATCCAAGGGTACCAAAGTTTTCGCTCTCGGCGGCAAAATCAAACATACCGGCCTCGTAGAAATCCCGATGGGTACCACCCTTCGTGAAATCATCTACGGTATCGGCGGCGGCATCCCCGGCGGCAAGCCGTTCAAAGCGGCACAGACCGGTGGTCCTTCCGGTGGTTGTATCCCGGCCGGCCTTATCGACACCCCCGTTGACTACGATAACCTTACCGCTATCGGTTGTATGATGGGTTCCGGCGGTCTTATCGTTATGGACGAAGACACCTGTATGGTGGATATGGCGAAGTTCTTCCTGGAATTCACCGTTGACGAGTCCTGCGGTAAATGTACCCCCTGCCGTGTCGGTACCAAACGCTTGCTCGAAAAGCTCGATAAAATCACCAAGGGTCAGGGTACTCTGGAAGATATCGACGAGCTCGAACAGCTTTGCTACTACATCAAAGAGAACTCTCTTTGCGGTCTCGGCCAGACGGCTCCCAACCCCGTATTGTCCACCCTTCGCTTCTTCCGTGACGAGTATGTGGCACACGTGGTTGACAAGAAATGTCCCGCAGGCGTATGTAAAGACCTTCTCTCCTTTGTCATCGACAAGGAAAAATGTATCGGTTGCTCGATGTGTGCTAAGCAGTGCCCTGCGGAAGCCATCTTCAAGACCGATTACGTTGCGCCCGGTCACAAACTGCCCAGTCTTGAAATCGATACCGAAAAGTGCGTAAAATGCGGCGCTTGTATCGGTACCTGTAAGTTCAAGGCAATCAGCAAACAGTAAGAAAGGAGTGTGCTACTGATGGATATGGTTAATGTAAAAGTAAACGGTATTGCTGTCAGCGTACCGAAGGGCTCCACCATTCTGGAAGCCGCTCGTGAGGCAGGCGTGGAAATCCCCACCCTTTGCTACCTCAAGGATATTAACGAAATCGGCGCTTGCCGCATCTGCGTTGTAGAAGCGACCGGTGCTCGTGGTTTGGTAACCGCTTGTGTGTACCCCGTTGCAGAGGGTATGGAAATCAGCACCAACACCCCCAAAGTCCGTGCAGCGCGTAAAACCACTTTGGAACTTATCCTTTCCACCCACGAAAAGAAATGTCTCTCCTGCGTACGCTCCACCAACTGCGAGCTGCAGAAGATGTGTCTTGACTACGGTGTAGAAGACAACGGTTCCTTCGACGGTTTCTGCCCCACCTACAAAGTGGACGATTCCGCTCCCCATATGATCCGTGATAACAACAAATGTATCCTTTGCCGCCGCTGTATTGCCGCTTGTCAGCAGCAGTTCGTGTCGGTTATTGGTGCAAATGACCGTGGTATCGACACCCACGTGGCATGTGCGTTCGAGAAACCCCTCTCCGACGTACCCTGTGTATCCTGCGGTCAGTGTATCAACGTATGTCCCACCGGTGCTTTGACCGAAAAAGATAACACCGCTGAATTGTGGGAAGCACTTGCTGATCCCACCAAGGTGGTTATGGTACAGACCGCTCCTGCGGTACGTGCTGCTATCGGCGAAGCGTTTGGTATGCCGATTGGCACCAATGCAGAAGGCAAAATGGTTGCCGCACTGCGCCGTTTGGGCTTTGACAAGGTGTTTGACACCAACTTTGCGGCGGATATGACCATCGTGGAAGAAGCGACCGAGCTTCTCGACCGTGTGAAGAACGGCGGCAAGCTCCCGATGATCACCTCCTGTTCTCCCGGTTGGGTTAAATTTGCAGAGCTGTTCTATCCCGAACAGTTGGGCCACCTGTCCTCCTGCAAATCTCCCCAGCAGATGTTTGGTGCAATTTTGAAGACCTACTATGCGGAGAAAAACGGCATCGACCCGAAAGACATCGTTTCCGTGTCTGTTATGCCCTGTACCGCAAAGAAATTCGAAATCGGCCGTGACGACGAAGCTGCCGCAGGTGTTGCTGATGTGGATATCTCCATCACCACCCGTGAGCTTGCACGTATGATTGAACGTGCAGGTCTGCGCTTCACCGCTCTGCCCGACGAAGAGTTTGATATGCCTCTGGGCGAGGATACCGGCGCTGCTGTTATCTTCGGTGCTACCGGCGGTGTTATGGAAGCGGCTCTGCGTACCGCAAACGACGTACTCACCGGCAAAGACAACGGTGCTGTTGACTTTGAAGAAGTACGTGGCATGGACGGTCTCAAAGAAGCGACCTACACCATTGCAGGTCTGGAAATCAAAGTGGCAATCGCCAGCGGCTTGACTGCGGCGAACTACGTGATGAGCAAGATCAAAGACGGTACTGCTCCGTGGACCTTCGTAGAAATTATGTGCTGCCCCGGCGGTTGTATCAACGGCGGCGGTCAGCCCATCGTTCCTGCTTCTGTGCGTAACTTCGAGGATTACCGTGCGAAACGTGCACAGGTGCTGTACGATATCGATAAGAACGCACCTATCCGCAAATCTCACGAAAATCCGATGGTGAAAAAGGTATACGAAGAATACTTCGGCACCTTTGGCAGCCATAAGGCACATGAGATCCTGCACACCTCCTATGTTGCACGTAAACAGTTCAAATAAGAGGTAAAACCCCGATAAAAAAGCGGTGTGGCCATTGGCTGCACCGCTTTTTTGTTGCGTTGCACGGGTCGGTGTGGTATACTGAAAAAAAGAGGTGGTAAAAATGCTTTTTTTCTATGTACGACACGGTGACCCGATTTACAACCCCGATTCCTTGACCCCGCTTGGCGAAAGACAGGCAGAGGCGGTGGCAAAACGGTTGGCACTTTACGGTGTGGATAAGATTTTCTGCTCTACATCGAATCGTGCGATACAAACCGCAAAGCCCACCTGTGAATTAACAAAAAAAGAGCCCGTTTTGCTGGATTTTGCCAATGAGCATTATGCGTGGATGAACCTCACCATACGCAGAGAATCAGACGGCGGCAGAGCGTGGTTTTTCCAACACGCCAAAACCACCGAATTGGTCAATACCAAGGAAATGCGGGCGTTGGGTGACCGTTGGTTTGACCATCCTGCCTTTGCGGAATATGCGTTTGAGCAGGAAATGAACCGTATTTACGATGCTGCAGATGCGTTTTTTGCGGAGCTTGGCTACGAGCATGACAGATATACGGGAAAATACATAGTAAAAGCACCGAACAATGAGCGGGTGGCGATGTTCGCACATCAAGGGTTTGGTCTCGCATTTTTAAGCTGTATTTTGGATATTCCGTACCCGACCTTCTGTACCCATTTTGACACCTCGCATACAGGTGTGACGGTGATAGAGTTTGCGGAGCATAACGGCATCTGCGTGCCGAAAATCCTCACCCTTTCTTCTGATGCACACCTGTATCGTGAAGGGCTGCCTACGAAATATAATAACAGTATTTATTTTTAAGAGGGACTATCAATGAAACACTTTTTAATTGTTGTGGATATGCAAAACGATTTCGTGGACGGCGCGCTCGGTTCGGAGGACGCAGTGGCAATTCTGCCGCATGTCTGTGAGCGGATAGCGGCATTTGATGGAGACATTTTCGTTACCTTTGACACCCATTTTGATAATTATATGGATACTGCGGAGGGCGAGAAACTGCCTGTGCCGCATTGTATCAAAGATACACACGGATGGGAACTGCACGAGCAGGTTGCCGCTGCTTTGAAAAACAAGGCGTATACGACGGTGGAAAAACTGACCTTCGGCTCGACAGCATTGCCGAAATTGATAGAACGTGCGGCAGGGGGTGCGGATTTCGACATCCTTTTGCTCGGTCTTTGCACCGATATTTGCGTGGTTTCCAATGCGCTGATATTAAAAGCAGCTTTCCCCGAAAAGCGCATCGCAGTAGCGGCGGATAGTTGCGCCGGTGTGACGGCGGATAGTCACAAAGCGGCACTCACCACCATGCAGATGTGCCAAATCGACGTGATTTGAGAGGGTGTACTATGAAAGCAGCAATTTTTGATTTTGACGGTACGCTGGTTAATTCCCTTATTTTCTGGGAAATATACTGGCGTGCCTTGGAACCGCAATGGAAGACACGGTTGTGTTTGAAGATTCCCTGCTTGCCATTCAGACGGCAAGCAAGGCGGGCTTCCCCACGGTGGGGATTTGCGATCCCAACAACTTCGGCCACGAGGAGATGCAAAAACTGGCCACCGCATATATCGGCGAAGGCGAAACCTTGATGAAGCTTGCAAAATAATTTTTTGCGGCCCGTTTTTAGTTGATTTTCCCAAGGCAGTGTGATATACTGAAAAAACCAAAAATAACCAAGCTCTTACAGTAGCGTACAGCTTGAGATTCTCAAGGCGGTCAGCGAGTCGCTGCCCGAGGTGTTTAGGGGTTTCGACATTGAATTGCATTCAATGTCGGTACATGATGCATTCCTTGATGAGTAACCAATCGCAGGGCGATTTTAAAACTCATCTGCGTCGGCATCATGACATTTTGTACTGTAAGGGCTTGGTATTTTTATCTGTAATTTTGGAGGAGTACCATGTTTATTGCCGATTCGACGGTACGTTTTGAATATGCAGATACGCAATTTGTGAACAAGTATGGGTTTATGCGTGCGTGTGAAATGGTGCGTGAGCACGTAGAGCAATATGACATGCCGTTTATCAACGATGTTTATCAGCTGTCGAGCGAATTGGGACTGCGGACACGGCAGCTGTTCCGCTTGCTGCGTAATGCCGATCATAACTATTACCGCACCGAAATTCCGAAAAAAAGCGGTGGCGTGCGTGTGCTGTACGTGCCGAATTGTCTTTTAAGGCAAATCCAGCACCATTTACTGTACCATTTTCTCGAAAAAATGCCGGTATCCCGTTATGCTACCGCTTACCGCAAGGGCGGTCGGCTGGGGGATAATGCCTCACCGCACGTGGGGCATACCTATCTGTTAAAAATGGATATCACCGACTTTTTTGACAGCATCACCTTTCCGCAGATTGTGGGCACGGTATTCCCTAAGGGTATGTACCCGACCCATATTCGTGCGATGCTCACACAGCTCTGCTGCAAAAATGACCGTCTGCCGCAGGGTGCACCTACCTCGCCTGCGATTTCCAATATCGTGATGCGGCAGTTTGACAATCGGTTAGGGATTTGGTGCGAAAAGCACGATATTGCCTATACCCGGTATTGCGACGACCTGACCTTTTCCGCGAACGTGCCGTTGTTTGCGGTGTATCAGAAAGCAAAGGCAATGCTTGAGGAAATGGGCTTTGAGGTGAATGAAAAGAAAACGCACTTTGTGAAAAACACCAACCGTCAAACGGTGACAGGTCTTGTTGTCAACCAAAAGGTGGCGGTTTCTGCCGACTATAAACGAGAGCTGCGACAGGAATTGTATTATGCGATAAAGTTTGGTCTGGCTGACAGCATTTTGCACGGCAAAAAAACCACTTTTATGCGAGAGGGCAAACCCGATATTGACAGGT